>JAKAXN010000315.1 GCA_021816565.1 Actinomycetes bacterium | reverse complement strand
CGGCCAGCTGGCGGGCCTTGGTGAGGAGCTCGAAGGCCACCGAGGCGACCTTGTCGCCGGTGCGGTCGACTACGACCCAGATGGTGTTGAGTGCCATGTTCTCTTCCCTGCTTCCTAGATGACCTTGATCTTCTCGAGGTAGGCCACGACCTGCTGGAAGCCCTCACCCTCGTCCACGACGATCTCGCCCGCCTTGCGGGCCTCGGCGGGCGCCACCGCCACCACTTCCTGGCCGGCCCCGGCGGCACCGACCGACGCGGCGTCGATGCCCAGATCCGCCACCGAGAGCTCCTCCACCGGCTTGCCCTTGGCGGCCATGATGCCCTTGAAGGACGGGTAGCGGGGCTCGACCACGCCGGCGGTCACGGTGACCACGGCGGGCAGCGGCACCTCCACCTCGTCCCAGCCCTCCTCGGTCTGGCGCTCGACCACTACCTTCTCACCCGAGACGGTGACCTTCTTGGAGAAGGTCACCGACGGCAGGCCCAGCAGCTCGGCGACCTGGACCGGCAGGGTGCCGGTGTAGCCGTCGGTCGACTCGGTGGCGGCAATGACCAGATCGGGCTGGGCCCGCTTGATGGCCGCCGCCAGCGCCTTGGCCGTGCCGAGGGCGTCGCTGCCCGCCAGAGCCGGGTCGCTCACCAGGATGGCCTTGGCGGCACCCATGGCCAGGGCGGTCCGCAGCCCGCTGGTCTCTCCGTTGGGGGCCATCGAGACCAGCGTGACCTCGCCGCCGCCCGCCTGCTCGGCCAGCTGCAGGCCCATCTCGACGCCGTAGGCATCGGAGTCGTCGAGGATCAGCTTCCCATCGCGGACCAGGTTGTGAGTGCTCGGATCCAGCTGGTACGTGCCGGCCGGGTCGGGAATCTGCTTGACGCAGACGACAACATTCATATTCTCATTGTTCTAGAAGCGCGGCGATAAGCGCCACTTCAGGCCGACCTGCAGCTAGCACACCGCGGTCGGTGGTACGGTCCGCTGATCGTGACATCTGCCGACGAAGTGCGTCTCGTAGTCCCGGCCCGCCCGGAGTTCCTCCGTCTGGCGCGCGTCACGGCCGCCGGCCTGGCCGGCCGGCTGGGTTTCAGCTACGACGAGATCGAGGACCTCCGCCTGGCCATCGACGAGCTGTGCTTCGGCCTGACCGGACCCACCGGCCGCCACGGCACCGTGGAGCTGGTCTATTCCATCTCGCCGGGTTCGCTGAAAGTGGAGGGACAGGGCCGCTTCCTCGAGGACATCATCCCCATCGGCCTCACCGATCTCTCGCGGGTCATCCTGAGCGCGCTGGTGGACGAGCACGATCTGACCTCCGGGTCGGACGGGCCCCGCTTCAGGCTCCTCAAGCGGCGCCACCCCGAAGCTGCCTCCTCTGGTGACTGAGCGAACCCATGCCTGACCGGCAGAACATGAAGGCCACGTTCGTCGAGTACGCCCGAACCAGGGACGTGACACTGCGCGACGAACTGGTCTCGGCCCACATGGGGCTGGCCGCCTACCTGGCCCGCCGCTTCGCCAACCGGGGCCAGCCCCTGGAGGACCTGACCCAGGTGGCGGCCCTGGGCCTGCTCAAGGCCGTCGAGCGATTCGATCCTTCGCTCAACATCGAGTTCTCGACCTACGCCACCACGACCATCGTCGGGGAGCTGAAGCGCTACCTGCGGGACAAGGGGTGGGCGGTACGGGCCCCGAGGCGGATGCAGGAGCTGTACCTCAGCCTCAGCCGGGTCGTCGACCCGCTCGGCCAGGAGCTGGGCCGCTCCCCCACCATCGCCGAGCTGGCCGCCGAAGTGGAGGCCTCCGAGGAGGAGGTCCTGGAGGCCCTCGAAGCGGGGCAGGCCTACCGGTTCGCGTCCCTCGACGCACCCCGCTCGGAGGGTGACGGCGACTCGGTTGGTGAGAGCCTCGGCGGCGAGGACGAGGAGCTGGCCCGGGCCGAGCAGCGGGCCGTCCTGGCCCCCATGCTCGAACAGCTGCCCATGCGCCAGCGCCAGATCGTGCACCTGCGTTTCTTCGAGGGCCTCACCCAGTCGGAGATCGCCCGCCGGCTGGGCATCTCCCAGATGCAGGTCTCGCGCCTGCTCACCCGCAGCGTGGCGCAGATGCGCTCGGTCGCCCGCGAGCCGTCCGCATCCGACGAGGCCTGACCGCCGCCGGCGCCGGCCCTTGAAGCTCCTCCTCATCGTCAACGCCTCGGCGTCATCGGTGACCGCCCGGGCCCGGGTGGTCATACAGAAGTCCCTCGCCGCCGATCACGACGTCACCGTGGCCGAGACCAGCCGCCAGGGCCATGCCAGCCGTCTGGCGCAGGGGGCGGCGGCCAAGGGAACCGACGCGGTGATCGTCCTCGGCGGGGACGGCACCTTGAACGAGGCGGCCAACGGCCTGGCCGGCTCCGACACCGCCCTCGGGGTGCTGCCCGGCGGGTCCACCAACGTGTTCGCCCGGACCATCGGGATGACCAACGACCCCATCGAGGCCACCGGGGAGCTGCTGGCCGCGCTGGGCACCGGGCTGGGCGGCATCGAGCGGGTCGGCCTCGGCAACGTCAACGGGCGCCGTTACCTGTTCCATGTCGGGATCGGCTTCGACGCCGCGGTGGTGTCGCAGGTGGAACGCCGGTCCTCGCTCAAGCGGTACCTGGGCCACGCCTTCTTCGGCTACAGCGCCGTCTCCACATGGGCCCGCTACGACCGCCGCCACCCCCATTTCTCCATGACCGTGCGCGACACCGAGGGCGCGGAGGTGACCGTCGAGGACGGCTACTTCGCCATCGTCATGAACACCAACCCCTACACGTTCCTCGGGGACCGGCCGTTCAACCTGGCTCCCGGCACCGGCCTGGGCACCCCGCTGACGGCGGTCGTGCTGCGCTCCCTGGGCGCCCCCACCATCCTCAGCCTGGCCGCAGCGGCGCTGCGCAACACCGGGGAGGGGGAGCCACCTGAGTTCCACCACCGCAAGGCCACCATGGTCCGCAACGTGGTGGCGGCCCGGGTGGAGGCCCGCGCGTCGATGCCGTACCAGATGGACGGCGAACCCCTGGGGGAGGTCCCCTCGCTGGACTTCAGGTGGGAACCCGACAGCCTCCGCCTGGTGATGCCGGCCCGACGTAAGCGTTAGAAGCGGACTCCGACTGGGTATATGACGCCGGGCGCTGTCGCCCGCTCCGCCCCCCCATTTCGGAATCAAACGTATGTGTCTTCGGCGTTACGCCAAGTTAAAAATTTGGGTTCGCAAAGGCTTGATTTCGGGAAGGTGCGGATTTACGCTGACCGACGCTGCGGTGAACGCACGACCTGGCGTTACCCCGTACGTGATGAATTTCACAAACACCCCCGAAAGGTAGTACCGCGTGGCCCTCACCTGGAGCCGCAGTATCGAGTGGGACGTCGACGACTGGCGTGACCAGGCGGCGTGCCGCGACACGGATCCCGATCTCTTCTTCCCCGTCGGCAGCACCGGACCGGCCATCGAGCAGATCGAATCGGCCAAAGCGGTGTGCATGCAGTGCGACGCCCAGCGCTCCTGCCTCGAGTTCGCCCTCGTGACCAACCAGGAGTCGGGCATCTGGGGCGGCACGTCGGAGGATGAGCGGCGCAAGCTGCGCAAGGCCTGGCTGGCCCAGCAGCGCAAGGCTTCCTGAAACCACCCTCCCCCCGCAACAACCGAAGTTCGAGACGCCCGGCCCAGCCGGGCGTTTTCGCGCCCTGGCAGCTGAAGTGACATTTGCCACAGCCAGCGTTCGGTGGCGGGGCTGGACCGGGTCCCGATGGTTCAGATGTTCTCGAGGTCGTCGCTGGAGTGCGTCACCGGGATGACCAGGTCCACCACCGTGCCGCCGTCGGTGCGCATGGAGATGGTCCCGCCCAGCTGGGTGCCGACGAGGCCCCGCACGATGGACAGGCCGAGCGATGTGGTCTCGTCGATGGAGAAGCCGGCCGGCAGGCCCACGCCGTTGTCGCGGACCGTGACATGCAGCTCCGGGCCGACCCTCTCGAGCTGAACGTCCACCAGGAGGGGCTCCCCGTCGGGGGGCGGCCGGTCGGTCAGCGCCGCGACCGTCTCCGTCGGGCCGACCGGGGCGGCCACCCCGTCGACCGAGGGACCCCAGGCGTGCTCGGCGGCGTTCTGCAGCAACTCGTTCAGCACCACCGCCAGCGGGGTGGCCACGGCCGCCTGCATGGTGCCGGCTTCGCCCCGGTAGATGATCCTGACCGGCCGCTCGGACGTGCCCATGTCCTCCGCCATGCGGGCCAGCGACGGCAGTATGTCGTTGAAGTCGACCTGGTCGGTGGTGTCACGCGAGAGGATCTCGTGGACCACGGCGATGGAGCGCACCCGCCGCTCCGACTCCTCCAGGGCGTGGCGGGCCTGGCCCGGGTCCATGCGCCGGGACTGGATGCGCAGCAGCGATGAGATGGTCTGGAGGTTGTTCTTGACCCGGTGGTGCACCTCGCGGATGGCCGCGTCTTTCGACATGAGCAGCCGGTCCCGCCGTCGCAGGTCGCTCACGTCGCGCAGCAGCACCAGGGCCCCGGTGACCACGCCCTGGTCCAGCAGCGGCACGCAGCGGATGATCACCGACGTCTCGCCGTCGCGGACCTCCTCGTTGGCCGGCAGGTGGGTCTGGAACGACAGCGACACCGCCATCTGCTCGAGCCCGGCCTCGTCCAGGCGCAGCCCGTCAATGCCCGAGTAGAGGCCCAGCCGGTGCAGGGCGTTCACCGCGTTGGGCGACGCGTAGTCCACCCTGGCGGACGCGTCGAGCACCAGCACCCCGTCTCCGACGCGCGGCGTCTCGGCCACGTCGGTCTCGTCGACCGGGAAGGGGTACTCGCCCCGGGAGATCATGCGCGCCAGCCGGTCGAAGACCTCGACGTACACCCGCTCCAGCAACCCCGGGCGCCGCCCGACCGACAGCGCCGACTCCCTGGTCATGATGGCCACCAGCCGGCCCTGCCACCGCACCGGGATGCACACCAGGCGGGCCGGCTCGGTCCGGCCCGGGATTCGCACCTCGTCCTCCACCACCGTGCCGAGCTGCCAGGCCCGGGCCACGATCCGCCGCTCGTCGGTGTTGATGACGTGGCCGACCTGGTCGTCGAGGTAGAGGGTCTGGCTGGTGGTGGGGCGCACCTGGCCCACCACGACGAACGACTCCGAGGAGCCCATCACCGGGACGAACAGGAGCAGGTCCGCGAAGCACAGGTCCGACAGCACCCCCCACCCGGCGACCAGGCGCTGCAGGTGGGCCACGACCGGTTCTTCGATCTCGGCGTGCTCGGCCACCAGATCGGCGAGGGTGGCCACCTAGGACCAGATCCGCTCGCCGAGTTGCAGGAGACCGGCGACGTCGTGGATGTCGCCCTCGAACTCCGGCACGCTGGCCACCACATCGGGGCGGATCTGCAGCTCCCGCCGCAGGCCGGCCTCTCGGCGGGCCACCATGGCGAAGTTGCGGAAGTTGGACGCCACCTCGTTGAGCACCCGGGCCAGCTGCCCGTCGTCGGTGCCGAGCGAGGCCGCCAGCCCGTCGATGCGGGCCAGCTCCGGCCCCTCCT
>JAKAXN010000314.1:1325-5585 GCA_021816565.1 Actinomycetes bacterium | reverse complement strand
GGGGAGCGGTGGTCACCTACTCCGGCGGCGGGGCCACCGGCCCGTTCCCCCGCTACGACGCCTACGCCGCGTCCAAGGCCGCGGTGGTCCGCCTGACCGAGAACCTGGCCGGCGACCTGGCCGGCCGGGGGGTGAGGATCAACGCGGTGGCCCCCGGCTTCGTGGTGACCGACATGCACCGGGCCACCCTGGCCGCCGGGCCGGACCGGGCCGGGCCCGGGTACTTCGAGCGGACCGAGCGGGCCGTCTCCGCCGGCGCGGCCGACCCTCCCGGCCCCGCCGCCCGGCTGACCGCCTTTCTGCTCTCCGACGACGCGGCCGGCATCACCGGTCGTCTGATCAGCGCCCGGTGGGATCCCTGGAGCGACCCGGCATTCCGGGACCGGCTCCGCTCCGAGCCCGACCTGGCCACCATCCGGCGCATCGACGAGCAGTTCTTCACCACCCGGGAGAAGCGCTGAGCGGCCGGCCCGGTGCCGCCCCCGACCCGGCCGCCCCCGAACCGGCCAGTGACGTCCCGGTCTGCATCCTGGCCGGGGGCCGGGCCACCCGGCTGGGGGAGCGGGCCCGCCGGGTCCCCAAGGCCCTGGTCGAGGTGGCCGGCCGCCCGTTCGTGGTCCACCAGCTCGAGCAGCTGGCCGGCCACGGCCTGCGCCGGGTGGTGCTCTGCGTGGGGCACCTGGGCGAGCAGGTCGAGGCGGTCATCGGCCGGCGCTGCGCCGGGGTGGACATCGACTACTCCCACGACGGCCCCGGCCTCGACGGCACCCTCGGGGCCATCCGCCGGGCCGCCCTCCTCCTCGGGCCCCGGTTCCTGGTCCTCTACGGCGACACCTGGCTCGACGTCGACTACCGGGCCTTCCTGGCCGGGTGGGCCCGCTCCGGCCGGCCCGCGGCCATGACCGTGCTGCGCAACGACGGCCGGTGGGACCGCTCCAACGCCGTCTACGACGCCGGCCTGGTGCGCCTCTACGACAAGCACCGGCCGGTGTCCGCCATGCGCTGGATCGACTACGGCCTGGGCGGGCTCACCTCCGAGGTCCTCGACGCCGTCCCCGCCGCCGAGAGCGACCTGGCCGGCCTCTACCACCACCTGTCGGTGACCGGTCGGCTGTACGGCCTCGAGGTGGCGACCCGCTTCTACGAGATCGGCACCCCCGGGTCCCTGGCCGAGACCGACGCCCACCTGAGCGGCCGCGACTGAGGCCGGCCACGACCCGGGCCGGCTGCAGCTGAGGCCGGCCGCGGGCTGGGCCGGCCGGCGGTCAGACGACCGGGGCGCCGTCGGGCTGGGGGCTCTCCTCGTAGATGCTCAGCACCGTCTGGGAGGTGGTGAGCAACAGGATGCCCAGGCAGGCCACCGCGGCGGCGGCCAGCTCCACCGCGAACTGCGCCTCGCTCAGGCGGACCTGCTCACCCAGCACCACGTCGCCGATCGCCACCGCCACCAGCGGCTCCAGCACCCCGACGAAGGGCATGGAGTAGGCCAGCGGCCCGGCCTGGTACGCGGACTGCGAGACCACCAGCGCCACTATCCCGACCCCGACGGCCGCGTAGACCTGCCAGGTGACGAACGCCCGGCTGAGGTCGCTGCTGAGCAGGTGGGTGACCGTCTTGGTGAGCACCGACAGCACCCCGAAGGCCAGCCCCGCGGCCGACCCGAGGAACATGGCCCGGGTCGGGCCCTTGCGGGCCGCCCCCACGGCCACCGCCACCGCGGCCACCGCGGCCACCGGGAGCAGGGAGGCCAGCCAGTCCCGGGTGGGCGGGTTCTGGATGCCCTGCCCCGGGTTCGCCGACAGCAGGAAGATCGACACCCCGGCCATGACCGCCCCGATCCCCGACCACTCCCGCAGGCCGGCCCGCCGGCACCGGCGGAAGATGCCGAACGGGATGGCGAAGGCCAGCTCCAGCACCACTATCGGCTGCACCACCGCGATGGGCCCGAACGACAGGGCCACCGCCTGCAGCCCGAAGCCGGCCAGCATGGAGGCCCCGCCGAGCAGCCACTTCGGCCGGCGGAACAGCTCGGCCAGCAGCCCGATGTGCAGCGACTTGTCCGCGCCGACCGTCTGGGTCGACTCCTGCTGCATGACGGCGGCGAAGGCGAAGCTGACCGCTGCCAGCAGTGAACAGAGGATGGACGTGCCGTACCGCATGGCCGATCTCAGGCTACCGGCCTACTTTGAGGAAATGTACCGATGGACCGCCCAGGACATTCCTCCCCTCGACGGCCGGGTCGCGGTCGTCACCGGGGCCAACTCCGGCCTCGGGCTGGAGACGGCCAAGCTCCTCGCCGGGGCCGGCGCCCGGGTGCTCATGGCCTGCCGCAACCCGGAGCGGGCCGACGCCGCGGCCGCCCGGGTGGGCCGCCGCGCCGAGGTGGTGCAGCTGGACCTGGCGTCGCTGGCGTCGGTGGCGCGCGCCGCGGGGGACGTCGCCGGCCGCACCGACCGCGTCGACATCCTGGTCAACAACGCCGGCCTCATGGCCATCGACCGCTCCGCCACCGAGGACGGGTTCGAGATGCAACTGGGGGTCAACCATCTGGGCCACTTCGCCCTCACCGCCCACCTGGCCCCGCTGCTGGTCGCAGCTCCCTCCGCCCGGGTGGTGACGGTCTCGAGCCCGGCCCACCGGCCCGGCACCGTCCGCCTCGACGACCTGATGTTCGAAAAGCGCGGCTACGACCGGTGGCGGCCGTACTTCCAGAGCAAGCTGGCCAACCTCCTCTTCGCCTTCGAGCTGGACCGCCGCATGGGCGCCGCCGCCCAGCCGGTGTCGTCGCTCGGCGCCCATCCCGGGGCCAGCCGCACCAACCTGGGCACCGACGGCCACGGCGTGGTCAACGCCCTGCTCCGGCCCATGGGGGGCTTCGGCCAGCCGGCCTCGGTCGGGGCCCTCTCCATCGTGCGCGCCGCCGTCGACCCGGAGGCCCGGGGCGGGGAGTTCTACGGGCCCCGCTTCATGATGTTCGGCTACCCGGCCCGCGAGACCCCGACCCGCCGGGCCCGCGACGCCCGGCTGGCCGGGCAGCTGTGGGAGCGCTCCGAGGAGCTGACCGGCGTCCGGTTCGAGATCCCCACCCGCCGGTAGAATTTCCCCTCCTTCCTATGAGCACCGCACCCGCTTCAGTCGAACCCGCCTCCGAGCAGGCGTCCCACCGGCGCACCTTCGCCATCATCAGCCACCCCGACGCCGGCAAGACCACCCTCACGGAGAAGTTCCTGCTCTACGCCGGGGCGGTGCAGGAGGCCGGCGCGGTCAAGGCCCGGGCCGGCCGGCGCCGGGCCACCTCCGACTGGATGGCCCTGGAGCAGGAGCGGGGCATCTCCATCTCCTCGACGGTGCTGCAGTTCCCGTACCGGGACTGCACGGTCAACCTGCTCGACACCCCCGGTCACCGGGACTTCTCCGAGGACACCTACCGGGTGCTGACCGCGGCCGACGCCGCGGTGATGGTGCTCGACGTGGCCAAGGGCATCGAGCCGCAGACGCTCAAGCTCTTCGAGGTGTGCCACGCCCGGCGCCTGCCGGTGATCACCTTCCTCAACAAGTTCGACCGGCCCGGCCGCAACCCCCTCGAGCTGCTCGACGAGATCGAGGACCAGATCGGCCTGGTCCCCACCCCGGTCACCTGGCCGGTCGGCGAGCCGGGCATGTTCCACGGGGTCCTGGACCGCCGCGACGGTGGCTTCGTCGGTTTCGAGCGGGTCGGGCGCGGCGGGTCGGCCGAGGCCGGGGAGTACCGGCTGGACGCCGGGGAGGCCGCGGCCCGCTTCGGTGCCGACTGGGAGCGGGCCGTCGAGGAGTGCAGCCTGCTCGACGAGGTGGGCGCCACCCTCTCGCCCGAGACGTTCCTGGCCGGGATCTCGAGCCCCCTCTTCGTGGGCTCCGCCCTGACCAACTTCGGGGTACGCCACCTCCTCGACGCGGTGATCGACCTGGCCCCCGGGCCGTCACCGGTCGACGACGCCGACGGCCGGGCCCGGCCCCTCGACGAGCCGTTCTCGGGCTTCGTGTTCAAGATCCAGGCCAACATGAACCCGGCCCACCGGGACCACGTGGCCTTCGTGCGGGTCTGCTCCGGGCACTTCGAGCGGGGCATGGTGCTCACCCACGGGGCCACCGGCAAGCCGTTCGCCACCAAGTACGCCGCCTCGGTGTTCGGCTCCGAGCGCGACACCATCGACGAGGCCTGGCCCGGCGACGTCATCGGCCTGGTCAACGCCTCCGGCCTCCGCGTCGGTGACAGCCTCT
>JAKAXN010000314.1:0-1315 GCA_021816565.1 Actinomycetes bacterium | reverse complement strand
CCCGGCTTTCCCGCCGGAGCTGATCGCCACCGCCCACCCCCGGGACCTGTCGAGGGCCAAGCAGTTCAAGAAGGGCCTGGCCCAGCTGGAGCAGGAGGGGGTGGTGCAGATCCTCCAGCGCGGCGACGACCCCACCCCGGTGCTGGCCGCCGTCGGCGTCATGCAGTTCGAGGTCATGTCGCACCGGATGGAGCACGAGTTCGGCACCGCCATCAGCCTGTCGGGGCCGCACGAGCGGACCGTGCGCCGCACCGACGAGGCCACCGCCGGGGCCCTCACCGCCATCGGCGGGGTGGACATCCTGAAGCGCAGCGACGGGGTCCTCCTGGCGGTGTTCCAGAGCCCCTACTGGCTGGCCCGTATCCAGTCCGACCACCCGGACTGGACCCTGGAGCAGATCGTCAACACCTGACCGGCCGGGCCCCCGCTCAGCCGCCGCGTCCGCCGCGGTCAGCCGTCGCGTCACCGGCCCCGGCCGGCGGCCCCTCGCGCAGGGAGTCCGCCAGGTGGCGGACCAGCGCCGCCCACTCGGCCCCGTCGGGGTCGGCCAGCCCGGCCGTCTTCAGCTGCAGGTAGCCGATCCCGACGGTCATGCAGAAGCGGGCCAGGAGCGCCGGGTCCCACCCGGCGGCCACGTCCCCGTCGGCCCGGGCCCGGTCCATCAGCCGGCCCAGCTCGTGCTCCATGGCCCCCAGGGTGCCGGCCACCCGCTCGGCCACGTCGGGGTCGCGCCGGGCCGCGGTGAACATCTCGACCATCAGCTGCCGCTGGGTGGGCTGGGGGTCGCCGGTCATGCGCCGGGCCATCATCACCAACCGCCCGACCGCGCTCAGCCCGGCCCGGCGGGCCGCTTCCATGTCGGCCACCGCCCGGGCCGAGCCCTGCCCGATGGTCTCGACCAGCAGCTCCGCCTTGTCCCGGAAGTTCCCGTAGATGGCCCCGGTGGTGAGCCCGGCCCGGCGGGCCACCGCGGCGACGGTGGTGCCCTCGTAGCCCCGCTCGCAGAACACCTCGGCCGCCGCCTCGAGCAGCCGGTCCCGGCTGGTCCCCGCCTGTTCCGACGTCAAGTGGACCGGGACCGCAGGCTGGGCACGCCCCGCAGTATGCCCGCCGCTTGGTTACCGTCGCGGGATCCGCCTCCCGCCGCTCGCACCGCTCCTGGCCGCCGCGGTGGCGGTCGCCGGCTGCGGCGGGGCCGGCGGCACCTCCGGTCGGTCGCCGCAGCACCCGCCGGCCGCCACCGCCTCACCGGCCGGCCACCGAGGCGGCGCCGGGGCCGCCCCCCCCCCCCCCCCCGGGGCGGCGGCCCCCCTCC
>JAKAXN010000313.1 GCA_021816565.1 Actinomycetes bacterium | reverse complement strand
GCCGAGGCCGACCAGCATGCAGACCAGGGCCAGGCCGGAGCTGCCGATCACCCAGCCGGCCATGGCCGCCAGGAGGGCGATGCACACCAGCACCCCCACCTTGTTGTAGGTGGCGTTGGCGCTGAAGGGCCGGTCCTCGGCGGTGGCGGGGAACGCCTCGGGCATGCGGGCGTACGCCCGCTGCATGGTCGGCTTGATCATGGTCTGGGGCACTGGCACCTCTTCGACGCTTGCGGTACCGCCGATGGTATTGGCCGGCGCCGCCTTCGGGGGTCCGGCCCCGGACTCAGCCCCCTGGCGTACCGGCAGACCGTCCGGGCGCCAAGGTGGCGGCCCGCCAGCCCCGGAGGGAGCTCACCACCGCTATCGCCTCCGCCCGGTGGAGATCCTCGCATCGAAGCACCCGCTCGGTGAGCCGGCCGTCCTCCACCAGACGCTGCCGTTCCACACCGGGTAGGCAGCCCGATTCCACAGGCGGAGTCCACCATCTGCCGCCCAGGCGGAGCGCCAGATTGGCGATGGTGGTCTCGGTGAGCTCACCGCGCTCGTTGACGAGTACGACGTCGTCGGCTCCGCGATGGCGAGCGGCCCTGGTCTCATAGACCCCGCGACGGGTGGTCTTGTGGTAGAGCCACACCTGCGACGAGTCGACCGGCTCACCGTCGAGCTCCAGGCGGACCGGCCGGGGTTGCGGGGGCGGCATCGCCGACGTTTGGAACGACAATTCACCGTCCCGAGAAAGCACGACCTTCAACCTGAAAGGCTCGTCGGCCCCGGAGAGCTCAACGAGGCGGGAGCGGGTGACTGCCTCGTCGAAGGCGAACCCGAAGTAGCCGGCCGATGACGCCAGACGGGCCAGGTGGCGGTCCAGGTTGCGCAGGCCCTCACCGGGCCGGCAGCCGATCGTCTCGAAGAGCTGGAACTCCTCGGCCGGCCTGGAGAGAATGGCCGCCTTGGCCAACAGCTCGGCATGCTCGGCGTCGGCGTTCGAATCCCAGGTGATGCCCCCGCCGGTACCGAAGACGGCGGCGCCTGTGACGGTATCGACCACCGCAGTGCGGATCGCCACGTTGAAACGGGCCTCGAACGGGGAGCCGGGAGGGGCGACGACGCCGATCGCGCCGCAGTAGACCCCCCGGCAGCTGTCCTCGAGCTCGGCGATGAGGGCCATGGCTGCGCTCTTGGGAGCGCCGGTCACCGAGCCGCAGGGGAACAGCGCCTCGAACACGTCGACCAGCGCCGTCGCCGGCCGGGGGCGGGCGGTGACCGTGGAGGTGAGATGCCACAGCGTCTCGTAACGCTCCAGGTCCAAAAGCGCCGGCACTTCGACGCTGCCCCACTCCGCCAGCTTCCCGAGATCGTTGCGCAGCAGGTCGACGATCATCACGTTCTCGGCGCGGTCCTTGGCCGAATCGGCCAGGCTGACCGCCCGCTGGGCGTCCTCTGCCGCGAAGCGTCCCCGGGCGGACGTGCCTTTCATCGGGCGGGTCGTCACCCGGTCCTCCCGCCAGTCGAAGAACAGCTCGGGTGAGGCGCTCGCCACCACGAAACGTCCCGTGTCCAGGTAGGCGTTGTAGCCACCCCTCTGGGCCAGCGCCAGGTCGCGGTAGAACCCGAGCAGGTCGCCCTGCAGCGACGATCGCAACCGCACCGTCAGGTTGCACTGGTAGGTGTCGCCGGCGGCGATCCGCTCACGGACAGCTTCGACCTTCGCCTCGTATCCCGACCGGCTGCAGTCAGGGATCCACGGGCCAGCCGACCATTCCGCCGGCTCCGGCCCGCCGCCGAGGGCGTGCACCCGCCGGGGGGCCGGGAACAGGCCGAACCAGACCAGCGGCAGGTCCCTGCCCGGGTCGCCACCCCTCACCACCCGAACCGGTAGCCCAGCAGCCAGCCCGGCGGCCGCCTCGTAGCCGACGAAACCGGCCGCCCACGCACCGTCTGCCGTCGCCTGCTGCACAGCCCGCAGCACCGGCAGGACCTCGTGAGGTCTCGCCGCGACCAGCACCGGAGCGCCTGGGGAATCGAAGACGAGGCCCTCCCCGCGGCGCAGATCATCGAAGCGGGCGTAGGGAACCGGCCGGGTCGGGGGCTGCGGGGAGGTCGCCTCTCCGGGACCGGTCATACCAACAGCATGACCGGTCCCGGGGCGGCCGCCCGCCGCGGTGACGGCTGCCCAGCGAGTGGATGCGGCGAAGAAGTGGCGTGATTCGGGGGTCGGTCCGAGACAGCGGGTAGCCGAACGCGGCGTCTGGAAATGGCCGGCGCCGCCTTCAGCGGGTGCGGCCCCGGACCGGGCGGGGGGAAGGGAAGGGGGCGGGGCCGAAGCCCCGCCCCCTGTGCTCTCAGCCGGCGCCCGGAGGGCCGGCTGCCACCCGCACGGCTGCGCTCAGGCGGCGGAGCCGTAGAACGGGGCGTTGTAGTTGAACACGCCGCCGTCGGCGCCGAACTCCCAGTAGCCGTCGGTACCGCTATCACCAGCGCCCGAGATCACCGGCGCCGCCAGCTTGGTCCCGGCCGCCGAGCCGTTGAACGGGGCGTTATAGGCGAACACGCCCCCGTCCGAGGCGAACAGCCGGTAACCCGAGCCGTCCGACAGCGGCGACAGGGACACCACCGGCTGGGCCAGCGGCAAGTTACCGGCGGAGCCGTAGAACGGGGCGTTGAAGGCGAACACCCCGCCGTCGGAGGCCACCAGCCAGTAGCCCCTGACCCCGTTGGGGCCGGGGGTGGGATCGACGGCCATGCCGACCACCGGGCGGTTCAGGCGCACACCGCCGGTGGAGCCCTCGAACGGCTCGTTGAAGGCGAACACCCCACCGTCGGAGGCCACCAGGTAGTAGCCCTGGCTGTTGAGGTCGGTGGCGATGCCGACGATCGGCTTGTTCAGATGCACGTTGCCGGTGGAGCCGTAGAACGGGGCGTTGAAGGCGAACACCCCGCCGTCGGAGGCCACCAGCCAGTAGCCGCCGGTGCTGCGGTCGGTCGCAACCCCGACGATGGGGGCGTTGAGGTGGACGCCGCTGAGCGAGCCGTAGCAGGTGGCCGCCCCGAAGGTCGCCACGTCACCGGCCCGGTCGACCTCCACGTAGCCGGTGCCGTCGGCCAGCGGCGCGGACGCCACCACCTGGCCGGCGGGCAGCTTGGACATGCAGCTGGTCTGCACCGGGCCGGGGGTGGCCACCGCCTGGCCGGGCAGGGTCTGGAACCACAGGTACACGTTGGTGTCGATCGCCCCACCCGGGTTGCTGGTGGGATTGAACGGCTGCTCCTCGGCGGTGGTCAGGTTCTTCATGTTCTCGATGGCGTCAAGCTGGCCCTGGGACGTGACGGGCACGGCCTCGACGTTCCACCACTCCGGCTGGTCCGCGTTGCGGGTGCGCAGCACGTGGTCGTGGCTCGGCAGGGGCACGCTCTTCAGCGACGCCGGGGAGGGGTGACCGGGGAGGTACTGGGCGATGTTCGACAGGTCGACCGTCATGGGATGGTCGATGCAGTTGATCGCCGAGGGGCACTGCGAGTAGGTCGGGGTGAAGCCGAGCGGCACCGGGATGTACAGGGGGTCGATCTGGCTGTTACCGCCGGTAGCCCCGGGGGCGGAGTTGGCCGCGGTCGGGACCGTCGGATCGCTCACCCCGGGCGGCACCGTGGAGGCCGGCTTGCCGACCTCGCAGGGAGCGGCGCCGGCGTTGGCCACCGAGGCATCGCAGTACTGCTGCTCGGTGTAGAGCAGCTGGACGTCCTGGCCCTGAGCGCCCGGCGTGCCGGCCACCCATCCGTGGGCGATCCCGACGTTCTCGCAGTTGGGGGCGCTCTGGCCGCAGTCGTAGTTCAAGTTGTTGAACGTGGTGCCGGTCTCGGCCTGGTTCGCCGCGCCGGGCGCGGGGGCGGCCCCGGCGGGGCTACCGGGGGGGAACTGGTCGGCGTTGAGGTTGGCCGGGTTGGACGCCACCGACGCCGGCACCGTGCCTGGCAGGACCTGGAAGAACAGGAACACGTTGGTCGGCACCGCCACGGCGGTCTTGGCCGCCACCGCCGAGTTGATGGCCGACACGCTGGTCAGCGAGTCGAACGTCGAGCGGCTACCGGTGGCCACCACCTCCACGTTCCACCACTCCGGGCGGCCGGAGTTGCGGGTGGCGATCACATGGTTGTGAGCCGGGATCGGCACGTTGGAGACCGACGACGGCGACGGGTTACCCGGCAGGGCCGCGGCGATGCGCGACAGGTCGATGGTCTTCGGGTGGTCGATGCAGACCATCGTGGCCGTGCCGGCCGCGCACTGGGTGGCCGGAGGGTTGGCAAACAGCGGCGTCGGGATGTAGAGGGTGTCGCCGTGGGTGGTGTTGCCGAGCGAGGTCCCGGTGCCCCCGCTGGAGGTGGCCGACGGGCTGGCCGACGGACCGGCCCCGGCCTCGCAGCCGGTGGTGGCCATCGACGGCACGTTGGCGTCGCAGTACCAGTTCTCGGTGTAGAGGATCTGCACGTACTGCCCGTTGAGATAGGCGTAGGACTCGCCCACCCCACCCCGGTTGGGGCCGTTGTTGCCGCAGGTCGGATGGTCGTTCTGGCATCCGTACTGCAGCGGGTTGATGGTGGTTCCGCTGTTGCCGGACGGGACGTTGGGGGTGCTGGACGCGCCGTGCACGGCGGCCGTATTGGCCGCCGTGGCCGCCGTGGCCGGGGACAATCCGATGAGCGAGGTCGCCGCGCCGAGCACGGCCATGCCTCCGACGGCCAGCGAGGAGCGAAGCACCCTCCTCCCCGCCCGGGGTCTCGAGTTGATCATCTGCTGTTCTCCGCTTCCTCGTCTGGGCGCACCGCTACCGGCGGTCTGGTTGGTCGAACGGTCTTCGACGCCAGCGCGCCCAGCGGATCACACAATCCGCACACTTCCCGGCCAGCTTCCTGACAGCTGCCCGTGAGGATTCGTGACCGGTACTCCGGGCACCCCGCCCGGAGCCACGGACCCTCAAGAGGAGGTACCGATGCCCGCACTGCAGAAGACCCTCGCCGCCGTATCGGTCGGAGCCATCGCCACCCTGGGCTCGGCCGGCGCGGCCTTCGCCGCCGGCAACCCCGCCACCCTGACCCAGATCCAGTCGCAGGCCCAGACGGCGATCACCGCCCGGGTCGACTCCATGGCCACCGCCGGCCAGGAGATCTCGGCCAAGAAGCACCTGACCGCCGCCGACGCCACCACCATCTCCAACCTGTTCGCCTCCGACACCTCGGGGCTGCAGGCCCTCGGCGCCAAGATCGCCGCCGACACCACCGTCGCCCAGGCCCGCGCCGACTACAAGACCATCTTCACCGCCTACCGGGTGTACGTGGTGGCCATCCCCCAGGCCCACCTGGCCACCGCCGACGACACCCTCGTCACCGGCGCCCTCCCCCACCTGAGCGACGCCCAGCAGCGGCTGCAGACCCTGCTGGCCGGCCCCGACTCGGCGGCCGACACCCCGGCGGTGCAGGCGGCCATGACCGACCTGGCCACCCAGATCCAGACCATCTCGGCGGCCAACGGGCTCGACACCCAGGTCCTGGCCGTCACCCCGGCCGCCTGGAACGCCAACGAGCAGGTAGATCG
>JAKAXN010000312.1 GCA_021816565.1 Actinomycetes bacterium | reverse complement strand
AGCGGGGGGCCACGCAGTCGCCGGCCCGGGGGATCGCCGGGTCCGCGAGCTGCAGGTACAGGTCCTCGGCCGGCAGGCGGTGGCCGCAGTCGACCACCGCGGCGGCCGGGACCAGGCTCGCCTGGCCGGTCCAGGCGTCCTCCACCGACACCGCCCCCGCCCCGACGCCTCTCACGATCTGGCGCAGGCGTCGCTCCACGCCGGCGCGCTGCAGGCGCCCGTTGGCGTCGGCCAGGTCACCGGTGCGGGCCAGTTGCGTGCCGGCCACCGGATCGGGGCACACCAGGGTCACGGACCGCCCGCCGAGAGCCAGCCACTCGGCCAGGTTGACCCCCACCGCGTCACCGACCGGGTCGAGCAGGGCGACGGGCCCGTCGGGCAGCTCGGCGGTGCCGTCCAGGACCGCCAGGGCGTCGAGCACGGGCATCCCGGCGTCGGGGTAGCGGTCGGCGACGGGCCGGGAGCCGGTGGCCAGCACCACGCGGCCCCCGCCGGCCAGCATCCGCCCCACGTCCTCGGCGGTGATGTCCTGCCCGAGCCGGAGCTCCGCCCCCTCCCGGCGGGCCTCGGCCTGCAGCCAGTCGGTCGCCGCCCGCAGGGTCTCGCGGCCGGGACCGTGGGCCGCCCGGGCCAGGGTGCCCCCGGCTCTCGGACTGCGGTCGGCCACCACCACGGGCCGGCCGGCGGAGGCCAGCACCCGGGCGCACTCGAGCCCGGCCGGGCCGGCGCCCACGACCAGCACCGGGGCGCCCCCCGGCCCCCGGGCCGGCGCATCGAACGGCTCGTCGGTCTCGTGACCCGACGCCGGGTCCATGACGCACGAGACGATGGGGTTGCGGTTGTCGCGCACCCGGCAGGCCTGGTTGCAGCGGATGCACGGCCGGACCCGGTCCGCCATCCCCGAGCGGACCTTGTCCACCAGGGAGGCGTCGGCGATCAGCGCCCGGGTCATCTCGACCGCGTCGCAGGTCCCATCGGCCAGCGCCGCGGCGGCCATGGCCGGGTCCACCACGCTGCCCTGCAGGGCGACCGGCGCCCGGCCCGCGGCGGCCCGGCGCATGTCCCGGCACAGCTCCAGGTTGAACCCCTCACCGGTGTGGGCGTCGGGCCGGTAGGCGGTGGTGGAGTACGGGCCGCCCCGCACCACGGTCAGCAGGTCCACCATGGGGGCCAGCTCCGCCACTGCGGCGGCCGCCTGCTCAGGTGTCACCCCGGCCCAGGGGGCCAGCTCGTCGCACGACAGGCGCAGAGCCACCACCGCCCCGGCCCCGGCTGCGCCGCGGACGGCCTCGATCACCTGCCGGGTGAAGAGCAGCCGATCGGTGCCGTAGCGGTCGGAACGCTGGTTGGTCAGGCCCGAGTGGAACTGCCGCAGCAGCGACCACGCCCCGGCGTCGATCTCCACCCCGCCCAGGCCGGCTTCCACGGCTGCGCCGGCAGCCGCCGCGAAGTCCGCGATTAGGCGGGCTATGTCGCCTTCCTCCAGCTCGGCCGGTGGCTCCCGGGTCACCACGTCGGCCACCCGGGACGGGGCCCACATGACCTCCTGGGAGTAGGCGCTGCTGCCCTGGCCGCCGGCATGACCTATGCCGGCCAGCACGACCGTGCCGTGGGGGGCGCAGGCCCGGGCCACCGCCTGCCAGCCGGCCCCCGACGAGGCGGCCAGCGGGGCCCTCTCGTAGGGCCAGTCGTTGGGCGCCACCGAGGCCGTCTCGGTCACGATGATCCCGGCCCCGCCGGCCGCCCGCCGGGCGTAGTAGGCGACGTGGCGGGCCCCGATGGCCCGGCCGTCGCCCAGGTTGGTCTCGTGCGGCCCGAACAGCACCCGCGACGGGGCCGTCAGCGATCCGAGCTGGAGCGGATCGGTGAGGGCTGCGCTCACGGGCGGCCGACGCGCACGAGCGGCGGGGCGCTCGCCAGCGCGTTCAGCGCGTCGATGAGCTGGCGCAGCCGGGCGTAGGAGAAGCGGTCGAAGCGAAGGGCCACCCGGGGCAGGTCCGGGAAGTCGTCGCTTCGCCGCTCGGCCGCCAGCGGGCCGTCCAGCAGCCGGATACTGCCGGTCATGATGTCAGCGAACTGCTCGGACAGGTCGGCCACTTCTTCCTCGGTCGGTCGTTGCTCCAGGCGCAGCACCAGATTTTCCCCTACCCACCGGAGGGAGTGGTAATTGCGGTAGAAGTTGAGCACCTCCGAAGCGGCGTCCTCGACGGTGTCGACGATGGTGAAGAGCGACCGGTCCCCGGGGCTGATCAGCCCTCTCGACTCCACCTCGTCGGCCAGGAAGCGGTCCCAGCCCTTCCAGTAGCTGTAACCCGGGGACTCGAGCAGCACCACCGGCGCCGGTTCGGCCTTGCCGGTCTGGATGAGCGTCAGAAGCTCGAACGCCTCGTCGAGGGTGCCGAACCCCCCGGGGAGCACGGCGTACGCGAACGACTCCTTGATCAGGAGGAGCTTCCTCGTGAAGAAGTACTTCATCGACACCAGCTTCGGGTTGTCCCTGATGAACTGGTTGGCGTCCTGCTCGAACGGCAGGCGTATGTTGATCCCGAACGCCCGGTCGGGGCCGGCGCCCTCCAGGCCGGCGGCCATGATCCCCGGCCCGGCCCCGGTCATGGTGGACCAGCCGTGGTCGGCCAGCACCCGGGCCAGGTCCCGGGCCTGGGCGTAGAGGGGATCGGACGGCAGGGTACGGGCCGAGCCGAACATGGTGATCTTGCGGATCCGCCGGTACGGGGCGAACATGGCGAACGCCTCGGCCATCTCCTTCAGGGCGGCGTTGGTGATCTTCAGGTCCAGCCGGTCGGTGTCGTTGGCGGCCATGCGCAGCACCGTCTCGAGGATCTCGAGCAGCTGGTCCCGGTTGGCCCTGACGCCGATGGAGTCGAGAAGCTCGCTGAGCTGGCGGTCGTCGGGGACCACGGCTAGCTCGGCATCGCTTCCCGGTCCACCAGCCAGACGATCCGGTCGGCGGTCACCCGGGCCGCGGGCAGGTCGGCGCCGTCCATGACGGCCCGGAGGGCGTCGCGCTTGTTGGCGCCGGCGACGGTGAAGATCACCAGCCGGGACCGGGCGATGCCCGAGAAGGTGAGCGTCATCCGGGGGTGCACGTTGCGCCCCGACGGGTCCTCGTTGAGCGCCACGAGCTGACCCGGGTCGGCGTCGAGGGCGGCGGACCCGGGGAACAGCGACGCGGTGTGGCCGTCGGGCCCCATCCCCAGGTGGATGACATCCAGCTTGCCGACCTCGCCCAGACGGAGCTGGTAGGCATCGGGGCCCTCGTCGCAGCTCATCGGGTACACCGCGTTGGCCGCGCCCACCTTCTCGAGGAGCGACTGGCGGCCGAGCAGCTGGTTGGAGTCGGGGTGGTCGGCCGCCACGCAGCGCTCGTCACCCCAGTAGACGTTGACCGACAGCCAGTCGATGACGTCGGTGCTGTCGTCGGCGAGGCGCTCGTAGCACGGCCGGGCCGTGCTCCCGCCGGAGAGGGCGAAGCTGAACAGATCGTCGGGGCGCGACTCGTAGGCCGATATGACCCGGGCGGCGAAGGCGCCCGGCAGGTCGTCGACGACGATCAGCTCTCCGTTCACGAGGTGCAGACTAGGCGGGCCGGCCGGGGGTCCTAGTCAGATAGGGCCGTGGCCGCCGACAGGGCCCGTTCCCACACCGCGTCGGGGCGCAGATGGGTGAGGGCGTTGGCCAGCGAGGTGGCCCTGGGGTCCTCCGGCAGGGTGCTGGTGAGACGCAGTCCGGCTCCTCCGGGCAGCGCCGCCTCGGCGGCCACCAGCCGCTGCCCGTCCACCCGCTCCACGCTGAAGGTGGCCCGCTCGCCGCCCCGCTCGGCGGCCAGCCTGATGGACACGTGGCGGGCGTCGGCCAGGGCGATGCTCCTCGGGGCCAGGCCGGTCTGGGCGGCCAGCCAGCCGCCGAGGAGGCGGCGGGGGCCGATCTTGCCGGATATCTCGGCCGACACCAGCGAGTCCAGCCACACCCGGTGGGCGGCCGGCTCGAACAGGGCGGCCATCAGCTCCCTCCACGGGGCCAGCCGGCTCCACGACAGGTCGACCAGGGTGCGGCGGCGGGCCAGCTGCAGCAGGCTGCGCAGCTGGCCGGCGTCGGGGGCGTCGCGGCTGTCGATGAGGATGGCGCTGGCCACCGAGAGCAGCGGGTCGGTGGCCAGCGGTATGGCGTTGACGTACCACACCGCCACCGGCAGGTCGGAGAGGGTGAAAGCGTCCACCAGGGAATCGAGGTGGTTCGCCGCCTGGCCGCCCACCTCCAGGATCAGCTCCTCGAAGCTCACCCGGTGGTGCTCGGTGTCGAGGGCGTAGAGGGTGGCCCGGGCCCCGAGGGTGGCGACCTGGTCGGGGTCGGGTCGGATCAGCACGATCCGCGACGGGTGGTGGCCGGCCAGCGCCCGCAGGGCCCCGGTCGCCCCGTAGGCGTCCCCGTCGGTGGGGGCCACCCCCACCAGCGTCATCACCGCGGTGCGCGCCGAGGAGGAGTAGCCGCTCGACTGGTCGCGCAGGTCGCCGAGGGCCCTCACCACGTCGGACAGCCGCACGCCCTGGCCGGACCAGCTGTCGACTGCTACGGCGTCCGCCACTGGCGGCCGTCCTTCTCCATGAGCTGGTCGGCGGGGCGGGGCCCCCAGGTGCCGGCGGCGTAACCGGCGAGCGGGACGGCCCGGCCCTGCCAGGCGTCCAGGATGGGATCGACGATCTGCCAGGCCTGGTCCACCTCGTCGCTGCGGATGAACAGCGTGGGGTCGCCGACCATGGCGTCGAGGAGCAGCCGCTCGTAGGCCTCGGGCGGGTCCTCCATGAAAGCCGAGCCGTACGACATGTCCATGAGCACGTCGCGCACGTTGAACGCCTGCCCGGGCACCTTGGCCCCGAAGCGCAGGGCCACCCCCTCGTCGGGTTGGATGCGAAGCACCAGGGCGTTCGGCCTGAGGTCCCGGCTCTCGGCCTGCCCGAAGGCCAGGTGGGGGACCTCGTGGAACTGCAGGGCGACCTCGGTGACCCGCTTGGGCAGGCGCTTGCCGGTACGGATGTAGATGGGCACGCCGGCCCAGCGCCAGTTGTCCACCATCAGCTTCATGGCCACGTAGGTCTCGGTCTGGCTGTTGGGGTCGACGTCGGGCTCCTGGCGGTAGGCCGGCACCGCCACGCCCTCGCTCCATCCGCTGTCGTACTGGGCCCGGACCACGTTGGCCCGCACGTCGTCGGCGCTCGGCACCACCACCGAGCGCAGGGCCTTCACCTTCTCGTCGCGGATGCCCTGGGCGTCGATGGTTCCGGGGGGCTCCATGAGGGTCAGTGACAGGACCTGCATCACGTGGTTCTGCACGATGTCGCGCAGCGCCCCGGCGGTCTCGTAGAAGCCGCCCCGCTTCTCCACCCCGATGGCCTCGGCCACGGTGATCTGCACGTGGTCTATGTAGCTGCGGTTCCACAGCGGTTCGAAGATGGCGTTGGCGAAGCGCAGGGCCAGGACGTTCTGCACCGTCTCCTTGCCGAGGTAGTGGTCGATCCGGTAGATCTGCTCCTCGTCGAAGGTGCGGTGCAGGCCGGCGTCGAGGACCCGGGCGCTGTCGAGG
>JAKAXN010000311.1 GCA_021816565.1 Actinomycetes bacterium | reverse complement strand
CGGTCATCACGGGGGCCGCGCTCATCCACGTGGTGATGAGCTACTGCGACACCATCACCTTCTCCTTCACCTCCGACCGGGAGATCCTGCCCGACCCGGCCCGCTACGCCGACTGCCTGCGCCGCTCGTTCCAGGACCTGGAGGAGGCCACCCGCTGAAAACGGCGGCGGCCGGGATGTCTAGGCGCCCCGGGCGGACTCGTGGCCGGCCCGCACGTAGGCCAGGAAGTGTTCGACCGCCCGGACGGTGTAGAGCGTGCGGACCGAGGCGTAGATCTCGAAGGCGTGCTGGGCCCGGGCCAGCTCGCCGTAAACCACGGGTTGGGGCGAGTTGGCCCGCAGCGCCCGGGCCAGGCGTCGGGCCCCGTCCACCGGGACCAGGCTGTCGTTGGTGCCGTGCAGCAGCATCATCGGCGGGGCGTCACCGCCGCGCTCTTCGGCCCAGAACAGCGGGGAGGCCCGCCGCCACCGGTCCCGGTCGGCGACCGGGGAGGACTTGAGGACCAGCCTCTCGATGTGGCGGACCGACCCGGCCGGGCCGCCCCGGCCGTTCCAGTCAAGCAGGTCGTACACCCCGTAGAAGGGCACCGCGGCCTGCACCGTCGTGTCGGCGTCCTCGAAGCCGGGCTGGAATTCCGCCTCGTTGGCCGTGAGGGCGGCCAGGGCGCTCAGGTGGCCGCCCGCCGAGCCCCCGGTGATCACCACGAAGTCCGGGTCGCCCCCGTAGTCGGCGATGTTGCGTTTCACCCAGGCGATGGCCCGCTTGACGTCGACTATGTGGTCGGGCCAGGTGGCGCGGGGGCTGAGACGGTAGGAGATGGGCACGCACACCCAGCCGGCGCTGCGCAGGCGGTCCATCAGGGGGTAGGCCTGGTGGCGGGTGTCGCCCATCACCCACGCCCCGCCCGGGACCTGGATCAGCACCGGCGCCCGGTCGCCCGGGCGGATCTCTTCGCTGGCCCAGATGTCCAGTCGGTTCCTCTTGCCGGCCGGCCCGTAGCTGATGCCCGACGCCCGGAGCCGGCTGCGCCGGGTGAGCCAGGTGGGCAGAGCCGCCCAGGGGTTGATCCGCGGCCCTTCGTCGGGCTGCAGGCCGGCGGCCGCCGCCCGGTCCGGGTAGTCCTGGCCCAGTCCGGCCAGCAGCGCCTCCTCCAGCACCCCCTTCGACGCCATGGCGGCGCGCTGGAGGCTCAGCAGCCCGGCCGCACTGGCCGCCTGGGCCCCGAGGCGCAGCAGGCCCGGCCCGCTCCTCCAGCGGCCCTCGCGGGAGGCCCGGGCGGTCAGCGCGGACTGGAGGGCGAGGGTCAGCAGCGGCAGCTCCGACACGTGCCAGCCCGCCGCGAAGGCCCACCCGCCGGCCGGCTGGCCGAACGAGACCGGTCGCAGGGCGTTGGCCGTCGGGGCCAGTGGCAGGAGGGCCCGGGCCACCTCCACGGCGGCGGTCGGCACCCGGGGGCGGCGGTCGGTGGTCGTGGTGGATCGGCGCACCGGCCCAATATCTCCGATGGGATCCCTTCCGGTCACATCGAAACACGGCCGGAACCCTCCCCGGGGCGTATCCCGGAGCCCTTTACCGGGTACTTTTGGTGGATGGGCCGGTCTGGCGTCGACCGTGAGGACTTCCGTCAGCGCGCCGACCGGGCCGTTCTGGTCCTCTACGCCACGGTGGTGGAGAGCCTCGGGTGGGCCACCGCGGCCCTGCTTGATCAGGACGTCGATCTGGCCGACCGGGTCATCGCCGACGACCGCAAGGTCGACTCCCAGTGCGACAGTGTCATCGCCCTGGTGAAGGACCGGCTGGCCGACTCCACGGTCGAACCGGACGAACTGGAGAACCTGATCGCCATCATGCAGATGGTCCCCGAGCTGGAGCGCAGCGCCGACCTGGCGGAACACATCGCCCAGCGGGCCCGCCACGGCCTGGGCGGCTCCCTCAGCCCCCGGGCCCGGGGGCTGATCCAGTCCATGTGCGACACCGGCATCCGGATGTGGCAGCTGGCCGGCCGGGCCTACGCCGAGCGGTCCCGCGACCTCAGCTTCGAGATCAGCGAGTCCGACGACGAACTGGACAACCTCTCGGCCGACCTGCTGCGCGAGGGGGCCGCCGGCGGGGTCGACCCGGCGGTGGCCGCCGAGCTGGCCCTGGTGGCCCGGTTCTACGAGCGCATCGGCGACCACGCCGTCAACCTGGCCCGCAGGTCCGCGGCCATGGTGGCCCCCCGGCGCCTGTCGCCCCTGCGGTCCCTGCGCCGCCGGCGCGACGACGGCGGCGGGGCGGGGGAGCGGGAACGACCGGCGGTGGTCGGAGGCGCGACATCCCTGCTCCGCCGGGTCCGGGGGGTGCGGGCCCAGCGCAGCGACACCGGCTTCTTCGACCTGTTCTGCGCGGCCGCGGCCAACGCCCGCCAGTGCGGAGAGGAGGTGCTGAAGATGGTCTCGTCGATGTCCGACCTCGACGACCACTACCAGGAGATCCGCAACCTCGAGCGTCGGGGTGACCACATCACGGTGCAGCTGCTGCGCCGCCTCGACGCCACATTCGTGACGCCCTACGACCGCGAGGACATCCACGCCCTGACCGAGGCCCTCGACGACATCATCGACGACATGTTCTCCGCGGCCGAGGTGCTGCACCTGGTGACGGTGGAGAGCTGCCTGCCGGAGGTCCAGCAGCAGGCCGAGTGCCTGGCCGCCATGGGCGCCGAGATGGAGGCGCTGATCCAGGGCATGCGCTCCCGGGAGGGTGTCCGCCACCGGTTGGAACGCATCGAGGAGCTGGAGCGGGAGGGCGACGCCGTGCACCGGCGCAGCCTGGCCCGGCTCTTCGGCGGGGAGTACGAGGCCCTCGAGGTGATCAAGTGGAAAGACATCGTCGAGGCCCTCGAGCACGCCATGAACCAGATCGAGGACGCGGCCGACGTGGTGGAGTCCATCCTGGTCAAGGAGTCCTGACCGCCCTCGTCTGACCGTCGTCGTCGCCCGGCCCGGTCCGTCGTCGGGGCTCAGGCCCCGACGACGGCCCGCACGATCTCGTAGGCGACCATGGCGGTGACGGCGGCCCCCGGCAGGGTGAGCAGCCACGCCACCGCCACCCGCCGGGCCACCCCCCAGCGCACCGCCGAGAAGCGCCGGGTGGTGCCCACCCCGACCACGGTGGAGGTGAGGACGTGGGTGGACGACACCGGCATGGCGTAGGCGTAGGCCGACACCAGCAGCACCGCCGAGGCGGCCGACTGGGCGGCGAAGCCCCGGGGCGGGTCGAGGGGGGTGATGCGGCTGCCGAGGGTCCCGATGATCCTCCACCCGCCGGCCAGGGTCCCGAGCCCCATGGCCACGGCCGCGGCCAGGATCACCCACACCGGCACCTCGAAGTGCGCCAGATGGCCGGTGGCCAGGAGGGCCAGGGTGATCACCCCCATGGTCTTCTGGGCGTCCTGGGTGCCGTGGCTGTAGGCCATGGCCGCGGTGGACAGGCCCTGGGCCATCCGGAACCCCCGGTTGACCGCCTCCGGCCGCGCCAGGGCGAACACCCGAAGGATGACCGCCATGGCCACGAAGCCCAGGGCCACCCCGATCACCGGGGACAGCAGCATGGGCACGATGGCCTTGTCGTAGAGGGTGTGCCAGTGCACCCGGCCGGCGGAGGCCAGGGCCGCCCCGACCAGGCCGCCGATGAGGGCGTGCGTGGACGACGAGGGCAGCCCCAGATGCCAGGTCACCAGGTTCCACGCGATCGCCCCCACCAGCGCGGCGAAGATGATGACCAGACCGGAGTGGCCGCCCGGTATCTCGATGATCCCGCCGGCGATGGTTGCCGCCACCTTGGTCGAAACCAGGGCCCCGACCGCGTTCAGCACGGCTGCCATCACCAGGGCGGTCAGCGGGCGCAGGGCGCGCGACCCTATGGCGGTGGCTACCGCGTTGGCGGCGTCGTGGAATCCGTTGGTGAAGTCGAAGCCCAGCGCCACGACGATGAGGACGACGAGTCCGGCAGTGGTCATCTCGAAGGTGGGCGAGCGTACCGACTCCCGCTGCGTTGCGCCCGGGACGGGGATATGGAACACTTACCGCCGTGGGCCACAGCCTGATTCTCGTACTCATCACCTGACACACACGCACAACCTGCGTGTGTGTCGAGCGACCTCCCTCAGCGGGAGGTCGTTTTGTTTGTCGGAGTCCGCAACCGCCCACGTCCCGGAAGACCCCAGGAAAGAGAACCAAAGATGAAGATGACCGGAGCGCAGGCTCTCATCAAGAGCCTGGAGATGGAGCGGGTGGAGGTCGTCTTCGGCCTCCCCGGCGGCTGCATCCTCCCCGCCTACGACCCGATCCTGGACTCACCGATCCGTCACATCCTGGTGCGCCACGAGCAGGGAGCCGGGCACATGGCGGAGGGCTACGCCCACGTCACCGGCCGCCCGGGTGTGGCCATGGTGACCAGCGGACCGGCCGCCACCAACCTGGTCACGCCCCTCTGCGACGCCTACATGGACTCGGTGCCCATGGTGGCCATCACGGGCCAGGTCAGCCGGTCGGTCATCGGCACCGACGGCTTCCAGGAGTGCGACACGGTGGGCATCACCCGCTCGGTGACCAAGCACAACGAGCTCATCATGGATCCCGACGAGATCCCCCTGATCGTCCGCCAGGCCTTCCACCTGGCCACCACCGGGCGCCCCGGCCCGGTCCTGCTCGACGTCCCCAAGGACGTGCTGCAGGCCCAGGTCGAGTGGTCGTGGCCGACCGACGACGACGTGGTGGCCTCCCTGCCCGGTTACCGCCCGACCATGAAGGGTCATCCCCGGATGATCAAGGAGGCGGCCCGGCTGATCGGGGAGGCCCGCCGCCCGGTCATCTACGCCGGGGGCGGCATCTTGAAGTCCCGGGCCGCCGAGGTCCTGCGGGAGCTGGCCGAGCGCATGGGCATTCCGGTGGTGACCACCCTCATGGCCCGGGGCGCCTTCCCCGACGACCACCCCCTGTGCCTGGGCATGCCCGGGATGCACGGCAACTACACCGCCATCACCGCCATGCAGGAGTCGGACCTGCTCATCGCCCTCGGCACCCGCTTCGACGACCGGGTCACCGGGCGGGTGGACTCCTTCGCCCCCCACGCCCGGGTCGTCCACGTGGACATCGACCCGGCCGAGCTGGGCAAGATCCGCCAGCCGGACGTTCCCATCGTGGGCGACTGCCGCCAGGTGATCACCGAGATCGTGAAGGCCCTCGAGGCCGCCGGGACCGGGGCCGCCGACCTGACCGAGTGGCGGGGCCGGATATCGGGATGGCAGGAGCGCTTCCCGCTGCACTACGAGCCGCACGTGGAGGGGGACCCGCTCAAGCCCCAGTACGTCATGGAGGTCCTGCGCGACTCCGCCCCCGAGGGAACCATCCTGGCGTCGGGGGTGGGTCAGCACCAGATGTGGGCCAGCCAGTACTGGCGTTTCACCGAGCCCTACAGCTGGGTCAACTCCGGCGGCCTCGGGACCATGGGTTTCTCGGTGCCGGCCGCCATCGGGGCCAAGGTCGGCCGCCCGGACCGCACCGTGTGGGCCGTCGACGGCGACGGGTGCTTCCAGATGACGGCCCAGGAGCTGGTGACGGCGTCGAGCGAGCGCATCC
>JAKAXN010000310.1 GCA_021816565.1 Actinomycetes bacterium | reverse complement strand
ACCAGCGCGGTGGCCGACATGCATGTCCCCATCCGGGCCGGCAGCGACATCGCCTTCCTGGGCGGCATCGTCAACTACGTCATCGGCAACGAGCGCTACTTCCGCGACTACGTGGTCGCTTACACCAACGGCCCGACCATCGTCGGCGAGGACTTCCGCGACACCGAGGACCTCGACGGGGTCTTCTCCGGCTTGGAGGCCGAGGAGCGGACCTACGACCCGGAGACCTGGCAGTACGAGGGTCACCACGTGACGTCGGCGTCAGGCGAGCGCGAGCAGCTCTACGAGGAGCGTACGGCCGCCGACGGGGAGGCCGGAGGCGACCGGGCCACCGGCGAGGACCCCGAGGGCGCGGCCGACCGGCGGTCCATGACCCGCAGCGGCCGGGCCCACTCCTTCGGGTCCGGCGGTCCCAACGTGAACCCCGAGGTGGAGCGCGACGAGTCCATGGAGCACCCCCGGTGCGTGTTCCAGGTGGTCAAGCGCCACTTCTCCCGCTACACCCCCGAGATGGTCGAGCAGGTGTGCGGGGTCCCGAAGGAGCAGTTCCTCGAGGTGTGCCGGACCCTCTGCGACAACTCCGGACCGGACCGCACCACCGCCTTCGCCTACGCGGTGGGATGGACCCAGCACAGCGTGGGGGTGCAGTACATCCGCACCGCCGCCATCCTGCAGTTGCTGCTCGGCAACATCGGCCGGCCCGGCGGCGGGATCATGGCCCTCCGGGGTCACGCCAGCATCCAGGGGTCGACCGACATCCCCACCCTGTACAACCTGCTCCCCGGCTACATCCCCATGCCGCACGCCCACCGCGACGAGAACCTGGACCGCTTCGTCGAGGGCACCGCGGCGGAGAAGGGCTACTGGGGCAACATGCGCTCGTACATGGTCAGCCTCATGAAGGCGTGGTGGGGGGCCCGGGCCACGGACGGCAACGACTACTGCTTCGACTACCTGCCCCGGCTGACCGGCGACCACAGCACCTACCCCACGGTGATGGCCCAGATACAGGGCGACTGCAAGGGCTACTTCGTGGTCGGGGAGAACCCGGCCGTGGGCTCGGCCAACGCCAGGATGCAGCGTCTGGGGCTGTCCGGTCTGGAGTGGCTGGTCGTGCGGGACTTCTCGCTGATCGAGACGGCTACGTGGTGGAAGGACGGCCCGGAGATCGAGAGCGGCGAGATGAGGACCGAGGACATCGCCACCGAGGTGTTCTTCTTCCCGGCCGCCGCCCACAGCGAGAAGAACGGCAGCTTCACCAACACCCAGCGCATGCTGCAGTGGCACCACGCCGCGGTGGAACCGGCCGGCGACGCCCGCAGCGACCTGTGGTTCTACTACCACCTGGGCCGGATCATAAGGGAGAAGCTGGCCGGCTCGGCCGACGAGATGGACCGCCCGGTGCTCGACCTGACGTGGGGGTACCCGACGGAGGGCCCGCTGGACGAGCCCAGCGCCGAGGCCGTGCTGGCCGAGGTGAACGGCTGGGACGCCGATGGCGGGCTGCTCGGCTCCTACACCGACCTGAAGGACGATGGCAGCACCAGTTGCGGCTGCTGGATCTACTGCGGCTGCTACGCCGGGGGGGTCAACCAGACCGCCCGGCGCCGCCCGGGTCCGGAGCAGAGCTGGGTGGCTCCGGAGTGGGGTTGGGCCTGGCCGGCCAACCGGCGCATCCTCTACAACCGGGCCTCCGCCGACCGCGACGGGCGCCCCTGGAGCGAGCGCAAGGCGCTGATCTGGTGGGACGAGGGCGAGAAGAAATGGGTGGGCCATGACGTGCCGGACTTCTCCGCCACCAAGGCCCCCGGGTACCGGCCCGCCGAGGGAGCCCGAGGTCCCGATGCCCTCAGCGGGGACGACCCGTTCGTCATGCAGTCGGACGGCAAGGGGTGGCTCTACGCCCCGGCCGGCCTCAACGACGGCCCGCTGCCCACCCACTACGAGCCGCAGGATTCGCCGTTCCCCAACCTGCTGTACCGCCAGCAGCGCAACCCGGTCCGCCAGGTGTACCCGGACCGCAACAACCGCTACCACCCCTCCGGCGACGAGCCCGGTTCGGAGGTGTTCCCCTTCGTGGCCACCACCTTCCGCCTCACCGAGCACCACACGGCCGGCGGGATGTCCCGGTGGCAGCCGTACCTGGCGGAGCTCCAGCCGGAGATGTTCTGCGAGGTGTCCCCGGAGCTGGCCGCCGAGCGGGGACTGGAGCACACCGGATGGGCGACCATCGTGACCGCCCGGGGAGCCATCGAAGCCCGGGTGATGGTCACCGACCGGATCCTGCCGCTGCGCTTCGGAGACCGCACGGTGCACCAGATCGGGCTGCCGTGGCACTGGGGCCCGAACGGCCTGTCCACCGGCGACGCGGCCAACGACCTGGTCGCCATCGTCCTCGACCCGAACTCCCACATCCAGGAGGACAAGTCCTTCAGCGCCGACATAATCGCCGGTCGCCGGCCCCGGGGGGCCGGGCGACTGGCCCTGGTGGAGGACTACCGGCGCCGGGCCGGCATCACCGACCTGACGGGCACCGACGACCGGCCGCCGACGGGCTGACGCAGCCGCCGGTCCGCTCCGGGGGTCGGGACGGCCCGCCCCGGCGAAGCTACGGTGCTGGACCTGATTCGGAGGTGACCATGTCCATTGCCAGTCGGGTCGCGGCCCGGGCCGCCGGGCTGCCCCCGGCCACCACCGCCGAGGTGGTCGTCGAGCGGGATCTGCCGGCCGAGATGCCCGACGGGTCGGTGCTGCTGGCCGACCGCTGGTACTCGCCGGCCACCGCCGGTTCGGATCCGGTGGTGCTGATCCGCACCCCGTACGGCCGGCGCCAGCTGGGCTTCTTCGGCCGGCTGTTCTCCCAGCGGGGGTACCAGGTGGTGATCCAGAGCTGCCGGGGCACGTTCGGTTCGGGCGGCAGCTCCTTCGACCCGTTCCACCACGAGCGCTCCGACGGGCTGGCCACCCTCCGCTGGATCGCCGCCCAACCGTGGTTCAGCGGGTCGGTCGGGACCTTCGGGGCCAGCTACATGGGCCTCACCCAGTGGGCCGTGGCGGAGGACCCGCCGCCGTTCCTCAGGGCCATGTCCATGCAGATCACCACCGCCCGGGTACGCGACATCGTCTACCCGGGCGGCAGCTTCGCGCTCGAGACCGGCGCGGTGTGGGTCAACCAGATCCAGGTCCAGGAGCAGCCGGCCCACAAGGTGCTGTGGGCGCTGCTGGCCGGGCGCCGCCGCATGGCCCGGGCCTACTCGGCCCTCCCGCTGCGCGACGCCGACCGCCACGCGCTCGGCGCCCCCGTCCCCTACTACCAGGACTGGCTGGCCCACGACGCCCTGGACGACCCGTGGTGGGAACCGCTCGACTGGTCCCGCCGGGTCGAGAGGACCCCGCCGGCGTCGATGGTGGCCGGCTGGTACGACCTGTTCCTGCCCGGCCAGCTCGAGGACTACCGCCGGCTGCGGGCGGCCGGCCGGCCGGCCCGCCTCACCATCGGGCCGTGGACCCACATGAGCGCCCGGGGCGGGCTGGCCGCGCTGCGCGACGCCCTGGACTGGTTCCCGGCGTTCCTGGGTGACCACCCCGATGAGCTGGTCGCGGGCCCCGCCAGGGGGTTCGGCTGTTCGTGACGGGGGCGAAGCGCTGGGCCCAGGTGCCCGACTGGCCGCCGCCGCACGCCCCCCGCCGCTGGCATCTCCAGCCCGACGGGGCCCTGTCCCCGGCCCCACCGGCGGCCAGCCCGCCCGACCACTACGACTACGACCCGGCCGACCCCGCTCCCGGGCTGGGTGGACCCGGCCTGGACCCCGTCAACTCGGGGCGCAAGGAGCAGCGCCGGCGCGAGTCGCGTCCCGACGTGCTCACCTACACGAGCGTGCCGCTCGGTCGGGAGCTCACCGTGGCCGGACCGGTGCGCGCCGAGGTGTGGGTCCGGTCCAGCCGCCCGTTCTTCGACCTGTTCGTGCGGCTGTGCGACGTCAGGCCGTCGGGCCGGTCCCACAACGTCTGCGACGGCATCGTGCGCGTCGGCCCGGCCGACGTGGAGAGCGACGGCGTCGACGGGCCCGGCCGGGTGGCGGTGGCGCTGTGGCCCACCGCCCACACCTTCCGGGCCGGGCACCGCATCAGAGTCCAGGTGTCGAGCGCGGCCCATCCGCTCGACGCCCGCAATCCCGGCGGCGGGGAGCCCCTCGGCGACGCCGCCACCCTGCACCCGGGCCGCCACGAGGTGTTCCACGACCCGGCCCACCCCTCGGGGGTGGACCTGCCGGAGAGCCCGATCTGACCGGCGGCTGTCAGCCGGTCGACACCGGCGGGTCGGCGGACCACGGGAAGGAGATCCACCGGTCGGTGTGACCCCAGTGGTAGTCGGGGTCCACCACCGAGCGGGGCTTCCGGTAGAGCACTGCGCTGCGCAGCTCGGCCACATGGGGCCGCACCAGCTCCGCGACCAGGGCCAGTGTCTCCCCCGAGTCGGCCACATCATCGGCCAGGAGCACCCGCAGGCCGGCCAGATCGACCAGTGGCGGCGTGGGCGGGAGGACCACCGGGACGTCCATGCGCTCCCCCACGCCGGTGTAGAACTCCACGTTGATGGCCGCGCAGTTCTTCACGTCCAGGGCGTAGGCCAGGGCCCCTCCTACCGGGAGGCCGCCCCGGGCGATGGCCAGCACCAGGTCCGGGCGAAACCCGCTCTCGGCCACCACCCGGGCCAGGTGCCGGCTGGCCTCGCCGAAACCGGTCCAGGTGAGAACCTCCATCTGCTGCTCGGTCCCAGGTGTCTGCACGGGTAGATCTTGGTGCCCACCGGGGGAGCCGGTCCAACGGCACATCCCGGGACGGGGCGAACCGGCCTCCGCTACCGTGCTGGCGATGCCCCACCGGTCGCCCACCGCCCGTCGGTTCTGAGAGCGGCGTGTCCGGGCGGGAGCTGGTGGTGCTGGGAACGGCCAGCCAGGCCCCCACCCGCCACCGCAACCACAACGGCTACGTCCTGCGCTGGGACGGCTACGGGGTGCTCTTCGACCCGGGGGAGGGGACGCAGCGCCAGATGGTCCTGGCCGGCGTGGCCGCCGCCGACGTCGACCTGATCTGCGTCACCCACCTGCACGGAGACCACTGCCTGGGTCTGCCGGGGGTCCTGGCCCGGATGTCGCTGGACCGGCTGGATCGCCGGGTCGAGGTGCTGCACCCGGCACCCTCGCACCCGGAGATGATGCTCCTGCTCGCCGTGGCACCCGGCCGGCGGACCGTGTCGCCGGTTGCCGTGCCGTGCGGCGAGGGAATGGTGCACGACGGGCCGCCGCTGCAGGTGACCTGCCGCCGGCTCGACCACCGGGTACCCACCCTCGGGTGGCGGCTCGAGGAGCCGGCCGGGCGGAGCATGGACCGCCAGGCCCTGGAGCGGGCCGGGGTGCACGGGCGCCAGGTGGGCGAGCTGATCGCCACCGGGTCGGTCCGCACCGCCCGGGGCCGGTTCGGCCTCGAGGAGCTGAGCCGGCCCCGGCCCGGGCAGAGCTTCGCCCTGGTCATGGACACCCGACCGTGCGAGGGCGCCGTCGAGCTGGCCCGCGGGGTCGACCTGCTGGTGTGCGAGTCGACGTTCCTCTCCGGGGCCGGGGAGGAGGACCTGGCCGCAGACTACGGTCACATGACCGCCCGCCA
>JAKAXN010000309.1 GCA_021816565.1 Actinomycetes bacterium | reverse complement strand
CGTCGACCTGTGGCGCGTCCCGTCGACCAGCTGAGCGGGGCCTACGCTGCAGCGGTCCGATCAGGGTGAGGCACGGAGGTACGACGACAGTGGGTCTGGCTGATTTCGCGTTGCGCGTGACCGTCGGTGGCCTGATGGCCGGTCACGGCCTGCAGAAGCTCAACGGCAGCTTCGGCGGTCCCGGCCTGGAGGCGACCGAGAAGACCATGGCCGCCATCGGCATGCACCCGGCCCGGCACCAGGCCCGGGCCGCCGCCCTCAGCGAGACGGTGGGCGGCACCCTCACCGCGCTGGGCCTGATGAGCCCGCTCGGCCCGGCCATGATCACCGGCACCATGGCCGTGGCCATCGAGAAGGTCCACGCCCGCAACGGGGTGTGGGTGACCAAGGGCGGCTTCGAGTACAACGCCGTGCTCATCGCCGCCTCGCTGGCGGTGGCCGCCCGCGGCCCCGGCGTGCTGTCGCTCGACGCCCTTCTCGGCCGGCGCCGCTCCGGCACCCGCTGGGCCCTCCTGGCCGGGGCGTGGGGGGCGGCTGCCGCCGTGGCCGCCCTGCGCGTCGCCGAGCGGATGGCCCCGCCCGCCGGGGTCGAAGCGGGGGGCGGGCCGGCCGAGGCGCCGACCGCCTGACCGGGTGCCCGGCCGTGGCCCCTACCGAGGGTTGAGCTTCCCGTGCTGAGCCGCCTCCTGCGCCGCCGGCTCCGGCCGTACCGGCGGATGATCGCGGCCATGGTGGTGCTACAGGCGCTGCAGACGGTGGCCACGCTGACGCTGCCCACCCTCAACGCCAGGATCATCGACCAGGGGATCCTCCGCCACGACCAGGGCTACATCCGCTCCACCGGGGCGGTCATGGTGGCGTTCTCGCTGGCGCAGGTGGTGTTCGCCGCGGCCGCCGTCTACCTCGGTGCCCGGGTGGCCATGGGTTTCGGCCGCGACGTACGCAGCGCCATGTTCCACCAGGTCACCGACTTCTCCGCCCGCGAGGTGGGCACCTTCGGGGCGCCCTCACTGATCACCCGCATCACCAACGACGTCCAGCAGGTGCAACTGCTGGTCGTCATGGCCGCCACCATGGCCATCAGCGCGCCCATAACCCTCGTGGCCGGAGTGGTCGCGGCCATGAACCAGGACGTGGGGCTGTCCGCCATCCTGGCCGTCAGCGTGCCGGTGGCGGCCGCCGTGCTCGGAGCCATCGTGTGGCGCATGGTGCCGGCGTTCCGACTCATGCAGGACCGGATCGACCAGATCAACCGCGTCCTGCGGGAGCAGATCACCGGTATCCGGGTGGTGCGGGCCTTCGTGCGCGAACCGCAGGAGCGGGCCCGCTTCGCCCGGGCCAACGCCGAGCTGACCGACACCTCCCTGAGGGCGGGCCGGCTGATGGCGTCGATGTTCCCGACGGTCAACCTGGTGATCAACGGGTCGAGCGTGGCGGTCCTGTGGCTCGGGGCGTCGCGCATACAGGGCGGCCACATGCAGGTCGGCTCCCTCGTGGCCTACCTGTCGTACCTGATACAGATCCTCATGTCGGTGGTGATGGCCACCTTCATGATCTCGATGATCCCCCGGGCCTCGGTGTCGGCCGGCCGGATCCAGGAGATCCTCGACTGCGAGTCGTCGGTCCGCAGCCCCGAGCGCCCCGTCCCGGCCCGGCCCGGGCCGGTGGGCATCGGGTTCCGCGACGTGGGGTTCCACTATCCCGGGGCCGACCATCCGGTGCTGTCGGGCATCTCCTTCAGCACCGGGCCGGGGGAGACCACCGCCATCGTGGGCAGCACCGGGGCTGGCAAGACCACCCTGCTGCAGCTGATCCCCCGGCTCTTCGACGCCACCTCCGGCTCGGTCACGATCGGCGGGGTGGACGTGCGCGAGCTCGACACGTCGTATCTCTGGTCGGCCGTCGGCCTGGTCCCGCAGAAGCCGTACCTGTTCTCCGGCACGGTGGCGTCCAACCTGGCCTACGGCAGGCCCGACGCCGGTGAGGCGGAGATGTGGGAGGCGCTGGAGGTGGCCCAGGCCGCCGACTTCGTGCGGCGCATGCCCGGCGGGCTGGAAGCCCGCATCGACCAGGGCGGGGCCAACGTGTCCGGGGGCCAGCGCCAGCGCCTGGCCATCGCCCGGGCCCTGGTGCGCCGCCCGGCGGTCTACCTCTTCGACGACTCGTTCTCGGCGCTGGACCTGGCCACCGACGCCCGGCTGCGGGCCGCGCTGAAGCCCTACACCGCCGACAGCGCCGTGCTCATCGTGGCTCAGCGGGTGTCGACCGTCACCGCCGCCGATCGCATCCTGGTGGTGGAGGACGGGGAGCTGGTAGGGGTCGGCACCGACGCGGAGCTGCGGCTGGGCTGCCCGACCTATGCCGAGATCGTGCAGTCCCAGCTGGGCGAGCGCGAGCCGGCATGAGCCCCCGGACCGACCACCGCGGCGACGCCGCCCCCGGACCCCACCCCGCCCCCGGACCCCATCCCGGGGCCGGGCCCGACGACGGGGCCGGGCCCGACGACGGGGTCGGCCCGTCGCCGGGTGCCCAGACCCGCCCCGCCGGCCGGTGGAACGCCGTCGGCGTGCCCACCGAGCGCTCCAAGGACTTCTCCGCCGTGGTGCGCCGGCTGGGCCGCCTGATGTCCAGCGAGGTCCCGAAGCTGGCCATGGTGTTCGGCTTCTCCGTCGCCGGGGTGGTCATGAACGTGTTCGGTCCCCGGGTCCTCGGCCACGGCACCGACCTGATCATCCGGGGTGCGCTGCGGGGCGGCATCGACTTCCGCCGGCTCGACGCGGTGCTGCTAGAGGCTCTGGGGCTCTACGCCGGCTACGCCGTCCTGGCCCTCCTCAGCGCCTACACCCTGGCCGGAGTGGTGCAGAGGCTCATGCAGCGCCTGCGCCAGGCGGTGGAGGAGAAGGTCCACGCCCTGCCGCTCAGCTACATCGACCGCGGCGCCCGCGGCGACCTGCTGAGCCGGGTGACCAACGACATCGACAACATCGCCCAGAGCCTCCAGCAGACCCTCAGCCAGATGCTCAACTCGGTCCTTCTGCTGATCGGGGTGGCGGTGATGATGTTCACCATCTCCCCGCTGCTGGCGGCCGTGGCCCTGACCACCGTGCCGGTTTCGGTGTTCTCCATGCGGAGGATCGCCGCCCGGGCCCGGCCCCGCTACATCCGCCAGTGGCGCAGCACCGGGTCGCTCAACGCCATCGTGGAGGAGGCCTTCACCGGCCACGCCATAGTGAAGTCCTTCGGTCGCCAGAAGGAGGTCGAGGCCCGCTTCCGGGAGACCAACGACGAGCTGTTCGAGGCGTCGGCCGGGGCACAGTTCATGTCCAGCCTGATGCAGCCCGTCACCATGTTCCTCGGCAACATCCAGTACGTCCTGGTGGCCGTGGTCGGCGGTCTGCGGGTGGCCAGCGGGGCCATCAGCATCGGGGACATCCAGGCGTTCGTCCAGTACTCGCGCACGTTCTCCATGCCGCTCACCCAGCTGGCGTCGATGATGAACGTGTTCCAGAGCGGCATGGCCTCGCTCGAGCGGGTCCTCGAGCTGCTCGACGCCGAGGAGCAGGTCCCCGACCCCCGACCGGAGCCGGGAATGGCGCCCACCCGGGGGCGGGTGGAGTTCGAGGACGTGTCGTTCTCCTACCGGCCCGACGTTCCCCTGATCGAGGCCCTCTCCCTGGTGGCCGAGCCGGGCCAGACGATAGCCGTCGTGGGCCCCACCGGGGCCGGCAAGACCACCCTGGTCAACCTCATCATGCGCTTCTACGAACTGGACTCCGGGCGCATCACCATCGACGGCCACGACATCGCCGCCATGCCCAGATCGGCGCTGCGTTCGAAGATCGGCATGGTGCTGCAGGACACCTGGCTCTTCGGGGGCTCCATCCGCGACAACATCGCCTACGGCGATCCCACCGCGACCGACGAGCAGATAGTCGCCGCCGCCCGGGCCACCTACGTCGACCGGTTCGTGCACTCCCTGCCCGACGGCTACGACACGCTGATCAACGAGGAGGCCGACAATGTCAGCGCCGGCCAGAAGCAGCTCCTGACCATCGCCCGGGCCTTCCTGGCCGACCCGGCCATCCTGATCCTCGATGAAGCCACCAGCTCGGTCGACACCCGCACCGAGGTCCAGATCCAGGAGGCCATGAACCGGCTCCGGGCGTCGCGGACCAGCTTCGTGATCGCCCACCGCCTCTCCACCATCCGCGGCGCCGACGTGATCCTGGTCATGGAGGACGGCCGCATCGTCGAGCAGGGCGACCACCGGGGCCTCCTGGAGCGGCGGGGGGCGTACGCCCGGCTGTACAACTCCCAGTTCGTGGCGCCTGCAGCCGAGGTCGGCTGAGCGCCGGCCGCCCGGTCCCTGAAGGCTGCGCTGAATACCCCGGAGCCGCCGGGGGAACTGTTCCATGTCGTGGAGGAGCGACGGGCGGGCTGCCCCAAGGCGATGGTGTGGGGTCCCTGCGGCGGGGTGCGCCCGGGCGGCGGCTGCGAGGTGGAGCCGGGGCGCCCCTGCGAGTTCCTCGACCGTCCGGCGCCGTACCGGCCGGGCGTGCCGCCGGGAGCCGGGCCGGCGGGTGCCGGCACCTACGGTCCCTTCGGCGGTTCCGGCCGGCCGGCGGTCGTGACGGACCTCCACGTCCGGCCCCGCGACCGCGACTCGATCCGGGCGGTCGCCGGGTTCCTCCGCGGTACCTGCGACACCGTGCTGGTGGCCGACCACGGGGCCCGGCGGGGGGACTTCCCGCCGACATACGTGGCGTCGGTGCTCACCTCCATGGGCGTGCGGCCGTGGGTGACGCTGGCCTGCCGGGACCGCAACCGGGCCGCCCTGGTCGCCGAGTGCGCCGCCCTGGCCGACATGGGGGTGGCCGGGGTGCACTGTGTCACCGGGGACTGGCTGACCGCCGGCGGCTCTCCGGTGTTCGAGCTCGACGCCCTCCGGCTGGTGGAGATCGCCGCCTCGTCCGGCCTGGTCGTGTCCGTGGCCGCCTCGCCCGCCGCCCCGCCTGCGCCGGTGCGGCCCCCCCGCCTGGCCGCCAAGGCCGCCGCCGGGGCCCGCGTCTGCTTCGTGAACCACTGCGGCGGACCGCAGGTGGTGGCGGCGTTCGTGGCCGAGGCTCTGGCCATGGGCGCGACGATGGACTATCTGGCGTGCGTGCCGGTCATCTCCGACCCGGCCTCGGCGGCCGCCCTGGCCGCCCTCCCGGGGCTGGTGCTGGAAGGCGGCGTGGTGGCGGCGGTGGCCGGCTCCGGTGGTGACCCCCGGGCCGGCGTGCTGGCCGCACAGGAGTCGGCCCGGGCCATGCTCGCCATCCCCGGGGTGGTCGGCGTCAACCTGTCGGGAGCGGCGTCGGTCGCCTCGGAGGCCGAATCGGCCGTCATGATGGCCGAGCTGGGGACCCTGATCAGGGGGGTGGCGGGTGGCTGAGGCCGGTCGGGACGAGGACATGCTCGAAGACGAGTTCGACCAGCTCGCCGGATGGACCGCCCGCGCCATCCGGGACCTCGAGCTCGAGGATCCGGTTCCAGCCGCCTGCAACGGCAGCGGCAGCCCCGCCTCCCTGGCCTGGCTGCGGGACCGGCTGGGGCTCGGGTCCGACTCGTCGGTGCTCGACACCGGCGCCGGGCTCGGGGGGCCGGCGGCCTGGATGGCCCGCAGCAGCGGGGCCCGCCTGTTCACCGCCGAGCCCATGGCCCGGGC
>JAKAXN010000007.1 GCA_021816565.1 Actinomycetes bacterium | reverse complement strand
GTCGGATAGCTCAGTTGGTAGAGCGCGCGCCTGAAAAGCGCGAGGTCACCGGATCGACACCGGTTCCGACCACCAGGAAAGGCCCTGCTCAGGGGCCTTTTCTGTTGTCTGGGGGCGGTGTCAGTCGGCCGAGGAGCGTGTCGACAGAGCGCTGCTCGCTCCTGCAATTGCTTCCGATACTCATTCCGGCCAGGCCGCTCAGATATGGATCTGAACCACCCTGGGTTCGTTGGAGGCTCTCATGGGCTGCACCGATCGTGGCCTGAATGGCGCAGATGGGTCTGTATGTGCTCGGCGACGTGCTCCCAGGATTCGTAACCGTTGGCCTGTCGACCTGTTTGACTGGGGCTGGTGCTGGCGCTGGAGCCGGAGCATCCTGACGAACTTCCCGTGGTCGAGCGCAACGCCGTGCGGGTGGTGGTACTGGACCCTGAAGATCATCTGCTGCTCTTCCGGGCACGGGAACCCACGTATCCGGAACTCGGCGAGTGGTGGGAACTCCCAGGGGGAGGGATCAAGCCGGGAGAGACGTACCGCCAGGCGGGACATGTCGGCGGCCGGCCAGAACGAGGCGACCGTCCTAGGTCGTTCGTATCGTTGACCCATGGCACAGCGCGAGCCGCCGGCCGAGGTCTCCTATGACCTCGAGGAGTCGCTTGAGCTATTAGCCGCTCTCGAGGACGCTCGCGACACTCTCATCGACACTGACCACCTCGCTCTCCTCGCCCAGCTGGAGCATCAAGTGGCTCGGCTCAGCCGTAAACTCGGTTTCGACCGACCCCCTGGAGGTGGACATGACCGCTGAACTCCTCAGGGCATCCGAAGCTGCTCGTCGTCTCGGGATCTCGACCAAGGAGCTGCTCCGGCTGGTACATGAGCGGAAGATCCGCTTTGAGATGGTGAAGGGCATCGCTCACGTACCCGACGAAGCCGTCGAGGAATACCGGGCCAAAGCCTCCTAGGGGGATGGTGGTTCTCTTCCGCCGACAGCGACGCCCCGGTACCTGGGTGACAGGGATCGCACGATGACGGTGCCGACCTCAGCCGATTTGGGCGAGCTTGTTCCCTATCGCCAGGCTGGCTTACGGGACTCGACGAAAGCGATAGACATTGTCCGGGCTAAGCATCGGATGGTCGGTGCACCACCCGATTCCGGCCGGCGTCCTTGCCTTCGACGAGCAGGGCGCTGACCGACTCGAACACGTCCTCGGCGCTTTCACCCGGTCCTGCTTCGACCACGCCTACGGTTACTGTCACCACTCCCGGCGGGTTACCTGTGTGTTCGATGGCCAGGCCTTGCACCGCGGTACGTATCCGTTCGGCAACTACCACCGCTGCGTCGCAGGAGGTGCCCGTCAGGACCGGCGACGGCCCCCCCGACCGACACGTCCACCCGGACTGCCAGGCCGTGGCCGAGGTCGTGTGGTTCGGCCAGGATAACCCGCAGCAGCTCGGCGGACTGGGTGGCCAACTCATCGGTGGCCCGGTCGATGATGACCACCAGCTCGTCGCCGCCGACGCGGTAGCCGGATCCGAGCCCGGCGACACTGCTCGAAATCCGTCGGCCGACCTCGGCCAGTACGGTGTCGCCGCCGGCGTGGCCGTAGCGGTCGTTGATCTCCTTGAAGCGGTCCAGGTCGAACAGCAGCACGGCCGGGCCCGGCCCACCCGGCGCGGCGTCGTGGATCGCCCGGTGCAGGTGCTCCATCAGGCTGTGGCGATTCCCGAGCCCGGTCAGCGAGTCGCTGAACGCGACGGCGGCCAGCTCCTTGGCGTGTTCAGCCCACCCGGTCACGTCGTGGGCGGCGACCACGACGCAGCCGACCCCTTCAACGCCGCGCATGTCGCGGCCGACCAGGTCGACCCTGCGGTCGCTGGAGCCGTCGACCGGGATGGCGCAGCTAATGCGCACGGAGCCACCCCCGGCGCCGGCCACTCTGTCCAAGAACGCAGCGACCGCTGACGCGGTGTCAGGATCAACCAGGTCCGGGAGCTGCCCATGGCCTGCCCCGAACAGCCGCACCGCTGCAGGGGTCGCCCACAGCAGTTCGAGATCGTCGTCCACGCCCATGACGGCCAGGTCGCCATGACGGAGAAGCTGCCCCGCTGATTGTGAGTCGCCCTGCTGCAAGAGCCGCCTCCGGTAGTTCGCCCCATTGGGTTATCGGCAGGACCGCACCGCCGCTCGAGCGGTTATCCGCAATACCGACGGGCGACTCCCGGAGCACTCGGTAGACCGTTGCCTCGCCCCGCTGCGGTACAACCTCGGGCGCAGGGGGAAGAAGTCGATCATCGACACAGCTGACACAACCCTCCCCTCCCGCCCAGCGCAAGCGGCTGCCGAAGCCGATCCACTGTCGGCCCGCTCCGCTCAACTACCTCCCGAGATCGATGACGATCAGGAGCTGCTCGATGTCATGGCTGTCGAGGCGGCCGCAGAGGCCGGCGCGGATCAGGGCCACGCCTACGGGCGCATCGGGCCGCGCTTCGACCGGAGGAATCCCTATGTGATCGGCCTGCTGGCGTCGCTGGGGGCGGCAACGGCGTTCGGTCTGGTCTGGTTCGTCATGTCGGCCGCGCAGGTGCTGACGCTGCTCGGCCTGGCCCTTTTCATCGCGGTCGGCCTCGATCCAGCCGTCACGTACCTGTCGCGGAGGCTGATGCCGAGATGGGCGGCGGTAACCGTGGTCATCGTGTCGCTGCTGGGTGTGGTCGGCCTGTTCCTCGCTCTCGCCATACCGGTGATGGTCACCCAGGCGACCCACCTGGCCGACAGCCTCCCGAGGTACATGCGGCAACTCCAGAACCACAATTCGTCCCTCGGACGGCTCAACTCCCGCTATCACATCGTGCCGGACCTCCAGAAGGTTCTGAACGGAGGCGGCTCCGGGTCCCCTATGACCAGCGGGGTCATGGGTGTGGGCAAGGCGGTGATCGGAGCCCTCGCGTCCACGGTCCTGGTGCTCACCGTGGCCGTGTACGCGTTGGCCGACATGCCGCGGATCAAACGAGGCCTGTACCACCTGGCGCCCCGGAGCCGACGCGCCCGCATGGTCCTGCTCACCGATGAGATCCTCGGTCGCGTCGGAGGCTACGTGCTGGGGAACCTGGCCGTCTCAGCAGTGTCGTTCGCCGGCACCTGGATCTGGTGCCTGGCGATAGGGATCCCGTACGCCCTGCTTCTCGCCATGCTCGTGGGCCTGCTGGACCTGGTTCCGATAGTCGGTTCCACCATCGGAGGAATCGTCGTGGCCCTCGTCGCCCTGACCGTGTCTCTACCGGTGGCCATCGCCACCGCAGCCTTCTACATCCTCTACCGGTTCGCCGAGGACTACCTGCTCGTACCGAGGATCATGGGCAGGACGGTCGACGTCCCCGGCCTGGTCACCGTGGTCGCCACCGTCATCGGCGGAGCCGTGCTGGGAATCGTGGGCGCCCTGGTCGCCATACCGCTGGCCGCCGGGATCAAGCTGCTCCTCCACGAGGTGGCGAAGCCGAGGCTCGAGCAGATGTGATGACCGCCGGCGTCTCCCCGGGTTGGAGGCGATGGCGGGGCCCGGCCGGCTCTCCCCCGGCACCCGGCCCGGCGTCGTAGGGTCCATGATGTGGTGACGTTGACCGGCAGGACAGCCCTGGTCACCGGGGTCAGCCGCTCCGCGGGGATCGGCGCGGCGATCGCCCGGAGGCTCTCGGCGAGCGGGGCCGCCCTGCTGCTCACCGGGTGGCCGGCCCACGACGCGGCCCAGCCGTGGGGCTCAGATCCCGGCGGCGGCGAGCGCATCCGCGAGGAGCTGCGAGCGGGGGGCGGGCAGGCCGAGTACGTCTCCGCCGACCTGGCCGACCCCGCCGCACCAGCCGAGCTGCTGCGCGCCGCCGTCAGCACCGTCGGACCGATCGACATCCTCGTCGCGAACCATGGCCGCAGCGCCCACCAGGCCCTCCTGGAGGTGACCGCCGAGGAGCTCGACCTCTGCTTCGCCGTCAACTCCCGGGCCACGCTGCTGCTGGTACGCCACTTCGTCGAGCAGCACGCCGGTGGTCCCGGGGGCCGGGTCGTGACCCTGACCTCCGGTCAGTACCACGGGGCCATGCCCGGTGAGCTGCCCTACATCGCCTCCAAGGCGGCGATCCAGCAGCTCACCGCCACCCTGGCGGTGGAGCTGGCCCCACGTCGGATCACCGTCAACTGTGTCAACCCGGGACCGAACGACACCGGATATGCCACCGGGCAGCTCCGTGATCGGGTCCGGGCGGCCATGCCGATGGGCCGGTGGGGCAGACCCGAAGACGCCGCCCGCCTCGTCGCGTGGCTCTGCAGCGACGAGGCCGACTGGGTGACCGGACAGACGATCGCGTCCGACGGCGGCTGGTCGGCCCGCGGCTCGAGCTGACCGACCGCCGGACCGTCGGGCGCTCCGACGGTCAGCCGCCCGGTCCTTCCAGGGCCGCCCGGATCTCATCGAGGATCGCCGGATCGTCGATGGTGGACGGCACCGCGACCGGCCGGTGGTCCGCTACAGCCCGCATGGTGGCTCTCAGGATCTTGCCCGAGCGGGTCTTGGGCAGGCGGCCCACGACCAGCGCCTGCTTGAACGACGCCACGGCGCCGATCCGCTGGCGGACCAGGGACACCACCTCCTCTCGGAGCTCGGACGGGTCCCTCTCCACCCCCGTATTGAGCACCACGAGCCCCACGGGGACCTGCCCCTTCAACTCGTCGGCGATGCCGATCACGGCGCACTCAGCGACGTCGGGATGCTGGGAGACGGCCTCCTCGATGGCTCCGGTCGAGAGCCGGTGACCGGCCACGTTGATGACGTCGTCCACCCGGCCCATGACGAAGAGATAGCCGTCACCATCGACGTAACCACCGTCACCGGTCAGGTAGAAGCCGGGGTAGCGCCTCAGGTACGAGCGGAGGAACCGCTCGTCGTCGCCGTAGAGGGTGGTCAGAGTGCCGGGGGGCAACGGGAGCCTGATGGCCACCGCGCCCTCCACCCCGACCGGGCACTCGTTGCCGGCCTCGTCGAGTATCCGCACGTCGTAGCCCGGCACCGCCCTGGTGGGCGACCCGGGCTTGATCGGCAGTGGATCCAGGCCCCGGCAGTTGGCCGCCACCGGCCAACCCGTCTCGGTCTGCCACCAGTGGTCCACCACCGGGATACCGAGGAGTCCGGACGCCCACTCGTAGGTGTCGGGATCGAGGCGTTCCCCGGCCAGGAACAGCGTCCGCAGGCAGCTGATGTCGTAGCGACCGAGTTGGCGACCGAGGGGGTCCTCCTTCTTGATGGCCCTGAAGCCCGTGGGCGCGGTGAACATCACAGCTACCCGGTGTTCCGAGATGACCCTCCAGAAGGCCCCGGCGTCGGGGGTGCCGACCGGCTTCCCCTCGTAGAGGACCGTGGTGGCGCCGATCAGCAGCGGGGCGTAGACGATGTACGAGTGCCCCACCACCCACCCGACGTCGCTGGCCGCCCAGAAGGTCTCGCCCGGCTGCACCCCGTAGATTTTGGGCATGGTCCACGCCAGGGCCACGGCGTGGCCGCCGTTGTCGCGGACCACGCCCTTCGGGACGCCGGTGGTGCCCGACGTGTAGAGGATGTAGAGGGGGTCCGTGGCGGCAACGGGGGTGCACGGCTGGGGAGCAGCCTCCGCCATGGCCTCCGCCCAGTCCAGATCGCGTCCGGCGACCAGGTCCGCCCGGGCCTCGGGCCGCTGGAGGACCACGCAGTGCTCCGGCGGAAAGTCCGTTTCGTCGAGCGCAGCATCCAGCAGGGGCTTGTAGGCGATGATGCGGCTTCCCTCGATCCCGCACGACGCCGCCACCACCACCTTGGGGCGGGCGTCGTCGATGCGGATGGCCAACTCGTGGGGAGCGAAGCCGCCGAAGACCACCGAGTGCACCGCCCCCAGCCGGGCACAGGCCAACATGGCCACCACCGCCTCGGGGACCATGGGCATGTAGATGACCACCCGGTCACCCTTGGCCACGCCCAGGCCGGCGAGCACACCGGCGAAGCGGCTCACCTCATCGCGAAGTTCGCCGTAGCTGTACACGCGACTGGTGCCGGTGACCGGGCTGTCGTAGACGAGGGCGGCCTGATCGGCGCGGCCCCCCTCCGCATGGCGGTCCAGAGCGTTGTAGCAGGTGTTGAGCGAGGCCCCGGGGAACCAACGGTAGAAGGGGGCATCCGTGTCGTCGAGCACCCGTTCACCCGGAGGGATCACCCAGTCTATGGCGGATGCCGCCTCCCTCCAGAAGCCCTCGGGGTCGGCCAGGCTCCTGCGGTAGGAGGCCTCGTACCGGCCCCCCTCACCGGTCGGCGCGGGCGAGGTCTCCGTCGTCACCATCGGGGCCGCCCTACCTGCTCGCGGGCCAGGTGGGCAGCACGCTTCGGCCCCACGTGGCGTTGGTGACGCCGGCCATCGATCCGTACCAGGCCAGGGCTGCCGTTACGAGACCCAGCCACCCGCCGGCCTTGGTGATGTCCGGATGGTTTCCGAGGGCGCCGATGGTCAGCAGGATGAACGTGACGGTCAGCACCGCGAACACCGCCGCGATGATCCCGGTCGTGCGCAGGGAGGCGACGAGCATATAGAGCGTGAACACGGTCCACGACAGCAGGAACAGGCCCGTGGCCTCGTGGGCCTGAGCAGCCGGCAGACCACCAGCCAGATACTTGACGTAGGCGGCGAACGCCAACCAGAACGCCCCGTAAGAGGTGAACGCCAGGGCGCCGAAGGTGTTGTTCTTCTTGAACTCCCACATCCCGGCCAGCAGCTGCGCGATGCCCCCGTAGAAGAGGGCAAGGGGCAGGACCACCACCGACAACCTCTGGTTGCCGATGATGTTGGCGTTGAACACGCTCAGCACGAACGTGGTCATGGCGAAGCCGGCCAGCCCCAGCGGGCCCGGATCAGCGGTGGCGCCTACCGACGACGGCACCACCGGGTGCTGTTCCTCGACCACCGTGATCTCATCGTGGTAGCGGGCTGCCGGCACTCCGTTGGCCGGGATCGAAGAGGTGCCTGAAGCGCCAGTGCTCATATGAACTTCTCCTTTGGTCAGCAAACGGCCCCGGCCAGGAGGGCCGGATGCCGCGAATGCCGCCGGGACCCCCCCGACGCGTCATTACCGGTAAGGGTGAGCTTCCAGCTGGACCTGTAATAGGGACTTACGGCCCTAAGAGACGGGCCCGGTCCGCCGCTTCTCCGGTCGAAGGGCCCTACCGGCGGCGGTGGGGACAGCCGAAGATCGTCTGGTAACTCACGAGGGTGAGCGCCCGCCGCCCGGTTTCCCGCTCAGGCACCTGGCGGTGGGTCGAGAGGGGTGTGGGCCATGTACATGTTCCTTGTACTGCCGGTACTGCTGCTGGTCGGGGTACTGGTCGTCTTCCTGCCGGTGGTCCCCGTGGTGCTGGTGGCTCTACTAGGGGTGTTCCTCTACCGGGTGGCCATCCGCGACCACCTCCCGCACGGGCTCAGCCGCCACTGACGCTGACGACCGGGGAGGTCCCGGTCCGCAGGGCCGGGAACAGGAGGCGACCCGGGCCCTCCGGGCGGAACGGCCTCCACTCGCCCGCCGGCAGAGCCAGCCGATCGGCGATGACCCACATCGCGGCGGGGTTGTGACCCAGCCCGATGTGGCTACCTGTCACCTCGATGCTCTCACTGGTGGGCGAAGCGATCTCGAGGCACGCCCGCCACGGCACGATGCCGTCATGGCGCGTGTAGACCGACGTAGCCGGCACCGGTAGGGGCCCCCGCTCCTCCTCCTGTGGCCACAGGTCGGGGCGGACCGGTCCGTGCGCCCGCCGCAGCACCCCCCAGACGGCACCTGTGTTGCTGGCCCGGGGGTCTCGCAACAGGAACGGCGTCCCGAGGGTGACCACCTGGCGCACGGCTGCCGGGGCGTGGCGCGACAACTCCCGGGCGTAGATACCGCCGAGGCTCCAGCCCACCAGGCTCATGGGCTGGCCGTGACGGCGGGCCAGGTCGTCCACCCTCTCTCTGAGACCGCGGACGGTCTTCTCCGTGGGTCCGACATTCCGCCCGAGCCCCCAGTCGTGCACGTGGTAGCCCAGCCCCCGCAGATAGCGGCGCAGGATACCGGTGGACAGATCCGACGCCGCCAGACCGGGGAGAACCAGCACCGGGTGACCGTCACCGCGCCGCGCCCGCTGGAGGACAGGCCACGCCGGGGCCAGGGCAGCCATGTTGAGCACCGCCACAGGTGCCTCAAGTGCGAGCAGGTACGAGGGAGGTCGTCGATAGGCCTGGCTGCGATTCATGGTCGGACCCAGCGAAGCTGCACTCCCGACCGTAACGGAAGAGGACAAGGACCCAGCCGGATCACCGGCTCCCGACCCCGAAGACCGTCCCGCTACTCTCGGCGCCGTGCAACCAGGCTCCGGAAAGATCCCGGCGCCGGCAGCGCTGGCCGACGACCTGTTCCGCCTGACGGGGGCACCGGCGGCCGGGGTGTGGGCCGGCCCCGGTCGGGTCAACCTCATCGGGGAGCACACCGACTACAACCGGGGTCTGGCCCTGCCGTTCGCCCTCGACCGGCGCACCAGCGCGGCGGTCGCCCTCCGGGCCGACCGGCGGTGGCGGTGCTGGTCCCGCCAGCAGGTGCCTGGCGACCGGCCATCCGAGCCGGTGGAGGCCGATCTCGATTCCCTGGGACCGGACCGGCCGCCCGGCTGGGCCCGCTACGTGCTCGGGGTGGCTTGGGCGTTCGCCCGGGCCGGCGTAGAGATACCGGGCGCCGACATCCTGGTGGACTCGACCGTGCCGCTCGGCAGCGGCCTGTCGTCGAGCGCCGCTCTGACCGCGGCGGTGGCGGTGGCGCTGGACGACCTGGTGGGCGCCGGATTGGGGCCGGCCCGCCTGATCGGCATCTGCCATGACGCCGAGTCCCGCTTCGTCGGCGCTCCGACGGGCACCCTGGACCAGCGGGCGGCGCTGCTCGCCGAAGCCGGCCACGGCCTGCTGATCGACTTCGCCACCGACGAGACCACCCCGGTCCCTCTCGACGGGATCGGGCCCCTGGTGATCGTCGACACCGGCGTGCGCCACGACCACATGACCGGCGGCTACGGCGACCGACGGCACGAGTGCGAGGCGGCGGCCGCGGCGCTCGGACTGGCGGACCTGCGGGGCGCCGACGCTGACATGATCCGCTCCCGTCTGACCGGGCCGTTGGCCGCCCGGGCCCGCCACGTGGTGAGCGAGAACCTGCGGGTGGAGGAAACCGTGGCCCGGCTGCGGACCGGTATCGGCGTGGGCGATCTGCTCTACGCCTCCCACTGCTCGCTGCGCGACGACTTCGAGGTGTCGTGCCCCGAACTCGATGCGGTGGTGGAATCGGTGCTGGCCGCCGGGGCGCCCGGGGCCCGGATGACGGGAGGCGGCTTCGGCGGCTCGGCCCTGGTGGTGGGCCTGCCCGAGGGCGTGGTCCGAGCGGCCGCCTCCGCGGCCCTGGCGCCCCTGGGCCGGACCCCGGCCGCAGTATTCGAGGCCGTGGCGTCGGGTCCGGCTGGGCGGGTGGCTTGACCGGGGCAGGGGCGACGGGGCTACGAAGTGTTCGCAAGCGGTCGCCTGACGCCGACCCAACGGGCGGGAAGGGGCGCTCCCGGCGAGCGGGGCGCCCCTTCCACCCGTTGGTGGGTCTGGAACGGCTCAGGCCCGGTCGCCGGCGAGAGGCTCACCGGTGGCCGGGTCGAGAAACAGCCTGGGGGCGGCCGGCCGGCTGAAGTCGAACATGGTGTCGAGGCTGCCGGCCATGGCGTCACCGTTGCCGTCTCCGATGCGCTGTCCTCCCAACCAGTTGTCCTCGATGAAACGCACGACCGAGGTCTGGTCGGTGAAGGAGTTGTCCACGAAGTTGCGCTTGGCCCAGGGCGAGATCACCATCATGGGGAGGCGGGGGCCGACCCCGCAGCGGCCCTGCTCAGGGGTGCCGGCGTCGGTCATCGGGACAGCTGCAGGATCGGTCCCGCACTGGTTGGTGCCCGACAGGGTGTCGAGCGAGCTCTGTGACTGGGTCAGGATCGGGCCCATCTGGTGGTCGTACCAGCCGTCGCTGTCGTCGTAGTTGATCACCACGGCGGTGCTGCTCCAGCTGGGCAGCTTCTCGAGCCGGTTGACGGTGTCGACCAGGAAGTGCTGCTCGTCGGTCGGGTCCGAGTACCCGGCGTGGCCGTCCTGGTAGGCCGGGGCCTTCAGGTACGACACGGCGGGCAGGTTGCCGGAGTCGGCGGCTGCCCAGAAGTCCCTGAGGGCGTACTGGTGGTTGGCCTGGTCCTGGCGCCCGATCATGGCCACCGAGGTGGGAGGCAGGTGCCGGGGGTTGGCCGTCGACGCGAAGTACTGGAACGGCTCGTGGTGGGGGATGTAGTCGGTGACGGTCGCGCCGCCCACATTCCGGTGGGTGGCGGTGCAGACGGCGGCCAGATCGTCGGTCGAGGGCCTACCGGGCACGTAGCCGGGAGCGGAGAACCCGCCCTGGAACCATCCCCAGGTCACCCCGGACCGGTCGAGCAGGTCGCCGATGTTGGCTCCGCCCATGGCAATGTCCGCCGAAGCGGTGTAGGTGCCCCCGTTGGTCGCGTTGTCGGAGCAGGCGTCGTACAGCGGGTCGGCGTCGTTGTAGTCGGTGCCCTCCCCGGCCGGGGCGACGCTTCCGGGGGTGGGGGGCGGCGGGGTCGCAGCCGAGCAGGCAGGGGCGTTGATCACGGCCCGGGTCGGGCCGCAGATGGCTCCATAGGTGTTGCCGACCGCGACGTTCAAGGCCCCCGGGGTCGACGGGCCCATGGTGGTGCCGTAGGAGTTGTCGCTCATGGCGAAGTGCTGGGCGTAGTTCCACAGCCCGGTGACGGTGTTGCCGTCGAAGTAGTCCATGACCGCGTAGTTCGGCGACGATCCCGCCACCGGGGCCTTGTTGCCCACCGCGGCCAGGCAGGCGGCCAGGCCGACGCTGTGGCCGGTGCTCTGGACGAAGTGGTCCATGAGCCCGTGGTCGAAGGCATTCTGCTCGGCGACGTAGCCGTGGTCCTGGTCGCAGGTGAGGGCCTGGGCCGGGGTCAACCGCTGCGGGTTGGACATGTTGGGGTTGGCGCGCAGCAGCGAGGTGCTGAGCCCGTTGACCGTCGGGGTACCCGGAGCCGCGTGGAAGGGGTTCTCACCCGACAGGTTGGCAGCCTTCGGGTAGGTACCGAAGTAGTGGTCGAACGAGACGTTCTCCTGGAAGATGACCACGAGGTGCTTGATGGGCGTGGTGGTCACCGGGCCGTGGACGTGGTGGCCGCCGGGGTCGGCCGAGGCGACCGGGATGGTGGGGATCGCAGAGAGACCCGCGACGGCCAGCGCCGCCCCTCCGGTCATGAGCAGATACCGCCTGTGCAATTTTTTTCCTCCGAGAATGCCGTTTGGGGACGGCCCCGACCCTTGCGGACCCAGGCGAAAAGCAGGCGAATGACCGGTTACACCGGGGAGAAGATCCGTTTATGTTTCGGAGATGGGGGTGGAGTGACAACGGCCCGAGCGGGGTAGGCGCGAAGGCATGAGTCCCACCCGATTCCTCGCCCGCCCCATGCTCGCCGCAGTGTTCGTCACCAGCGGGATCGACGTCCTGCGCAACCCCGGACCGAGGGTCGAGAAGGCCGATCCGGTGGCTCCGCAGTTGGCCGCGAAGGTAGGTCTGCCGCAGGACACCGAGATGCTGGTCCGGATCAACGCCGCCACCCACGTCGTCGCCGGGACGATGCTGGCCATGGGCAAGTTCCGCCGCCTCTCGGCGCTGGCGCTGATGACATCCCTGGTTCCGACCACCTACGCCGGTCACCGCTTCTGGGACGTCGAGGATCCCCGGGAGCGGTCCCAGCAGCAGGGCCACTTCCTCAAGAACCTGGCGATGATGGGAGGCCTGCTCCTCGAAGCGGTCGACACGGAGGGCCGCCCGTCGATGGGCTGGCGATCCCAGCGGGCAGCCCGGCGGGCCGTGACTGCGGCTGCGGCCGGAGGCCCGGTGGCCAGGACGGCCGTCACCGCGGCCAAGGGAGCGGCCGCGTCGAAGGCGGCCGGCGCGGCCCGGGGTGCCGCCACCTCCCGCCTGGCCCACGGCGCCGTCGGAGCAACCGGCAGGACGGTAGGGGCTGCGGTGGTGGCGGACCGGGTCGCCGGCCTGGCCAGGAACGCCGCCAAGGCCGACCTGGTCGCCGGCGCAGCCGGCAAGGCCCGGACCCTCGCCAGGAACGCCGCCAAGGCCGACCTGGTCGCCGACGCCGCCGGCAAGGCCCGGACCCTCGCCAAGTCCGCGGCGGCCACGCCGGCCGCCCGTCGCCTGGCCAGCTGACGTGCGCCCGGCGGCGGGGCCGGTGATCGGCCCCGCCGCCGACCCCCCGGGTGGGATCCGGAGATGCGGCAGTTCGACTCCCTGTCGATCGGACAGGGGGCCGCTACCATGTGCCACGGCCGCCTGGGCGGCTCCGAACCGGACGACCGAGAGCAACAGCATGGCAAAGCAGAGACCCACCCCACCGGCATCCAAAGTCCCGCCCCGGGGCTCGGTCGGCAGGGGCAAGCCGGGGGCCCCGAGGCGTCCTCCGACCCGCTCCGAGGCCAACCGCCGCCGGCGCCAGCAGCGCTGGCTCGCCATCATCGCCTCCGCCGTGGTCCTGATCGTGGTGGCTGTGCTCGTCATCGTGAAGGTGACCTCGGGCTCGGGCTCGGGCTCCAACTCCCGTGCCACGGTGACCGCCGCGCAGCTGGACCAGGTGGGTTCCGTCCCGGTCAGCACCCTGGTGGCCGCCGCCGGAGCGGCGGCGCCGGGAACGGTCAGCCCACCCACCAACCTGCCCGCCACCACCCCGGCGCTCACCAGCGCCGGAAAGCCGCAGATCGTCTACATCGGCGCCGAATACTGCCCGTACTGCGCCGCCGAGCGCTGGCCCCTGGTGATGGCGCTGTCGAAGTTCGGCACCTTCCACCAGCTGTCGAGCACCAAGTCGTCCTCCACCGACGTCAACGCCAACACCCCCACATTCAGCTTCTACGGCTCCAGCTACACCAGCCCGTACCTGGACTTCACCTCCGTGGAGCTGCAGGACCGGCTAGGGAAGCCTCTGGAGAAGCCGACCGCGGCGCAGACCAAGCTGATCAACACCTATGACGCCCCTCCCTATACGCAGGGCTCCGGAGGTTCGATCCCCTTCGTCGACCTGGGCGGCAGGTTCCTGGTCTCGGGGACCGAATACGACGGGGCGGCCCTGTCCAACAAGAGCTTCGACAGCGCCGTCGGTTACATGACCAGCGCATCCAATCCGACCTCCCGGGCGGCTGAAGCGGTAGCGGGGCACCTCATCGGCGTCATGTGCTCCCTGACCAACGACCAGCCGGCCACCGTCTGCGCCAGCGTGCCGGCGTCTCTGAAGACCGGCCAAGCGGTCTCGGGCAACCAGGGCTCCAGCAGTGGAGGCTGAGCCGGCCCCGGCCCGGTCGGCTGACGGGACCCGACGGTGGCCAGCCGCGGTGTCGAGCGTCCTGTGCGTCGCCGGCATCGCGGTGTCGGGCTACTTGACCTACGCCCACTACACCACGGCCAAGGTCCTGGCCTGCTCGGACAAGGGGCTGGTCGACTGCGCCAAGGTCACCACCAGCAGCTATTCCCGGATCATGGGGGTTCCGGTGTCGGACACCGGGCTCGGCTTCTTCATCGTCATGGCCATCCTGTGCAGTCCGTGGGCGTGGCGGTCCGCCCAACCGGTGATCCGGTGGCTGCGCCTGGCCGGGGCGGTAGCCGGTGTGGGCATGATCCTCTGGCTGATCTACGCCGAGTTGTTCCGGCTGGACGCCATCTGCCTGTACTGCTCGATCGTCCACGGCATCACCCTCCTGCTCTTCGTCACCATCGCACTGGGCACCGCAGCCATCGGCCCCTCCTACGACGATGAGGGCGACGGGGACGACGGCCTGCCGGCCACGGACCCCTCCAGGTACAGCTCCGCCCGCTGACCTGTCCGCGTCCGCCCAGCGAGCGCCTGAACCGCCGAACGGCTCTTTCGCCTCCGCGCCCCGCCCCGGGAGACTGGTAGTGGATCGGAAAGGAGGCTGTGGTCATGCCTTACGGTCTGATCGCCTGGGTCGACGCCAGTGCTCAGCAGGTGGGAGTGCGGCGGGAGAACCGGACCTACCACGCCCGACTCGCCGAGGTGGTCCCGGCCGCCCGGCAGGTGGGAGCCAGGGTGCACTTCGACATCGCCCGACGCGACGGTGTGGAGTCGGCGGTGGACGTGCGCCTGCGCAGCCACCGGGGCAACGGCAGGGGCGGGGATCTGGTCGGCGCCCGGAGCGCCGCTTCGGGCGCTTCCGACCCGGCGACCGACCGGCATCCCGAGTACAGCCGGAACCTCCCCCTCCACCCGCTGCAGGTCGTGGCGGCGTGGGGCCGCCACCTGGCCGGGGGCGAGGTCGACGAGGCGCTGCGCCTCTACAGCCCCGACGTGGTCATCCATCTCGACGGGACCAGCCTGGTGGCTGCCCGGCTGATCCGCTCGCACCTGATGGCGGTCCCGGCCTACGCCTCGGCTGTGTCGCCGAGCGTGCGGGGCGGGGATGCGAGGGTCATTGCCCGATGGGATCTCCCCCAGGGCGGGTTCGAGGTGGTGAGCCGGGTGGTGCACCACCTCATCGTCGAGCAATGGATGGACCAGCCTCTTCCCGCCGGGGCGGTGGAGGCGGGGACCGCGGCGGCGGCACTGGTGGTGACCACCCGCGGCGAGGTGGAGCCGGACGTGGTGGATTACGCCCGGCAGAGGATCGGCCGGGTCACCGAGCGGCTGGTGGAACCGCTGCTCGGCTCCTACGTGAAGCTGGAACTGTCGCCCGACCCGGCCCGGGAGCGGCCGGCCCTGGCCTCGGTGCAGCTGGATCTCAACGGAAGCTTCGTCGGCGCCCACGTGGCCTCCGAGGAGATGCGTCTGGCCGTCGACCTGCTTCAGCGCCGGCTGGCTGACCAGCTCGAGCACCGGCAGCGCCGCTTCGAGGCCCTGCACCGCTTCACCCCCGGCCGGGCCGCACCCGGCGAGTGGCAGCACGGGGATCTCCCCAGCAGCCGGCCCACGTTCTTCGACCGCCCGGCCGACGAGCGGGAGCTGGTCCGCCACAAGGTCTTCCTGCCGGAGGGGCAGACCCTCGAAGAGGCCATATTCGACATGGAGCAGCTCGACTACGGCTTCTACCTGTTCCTCGACATCGACACCGGCTCCGACAGCGTGGTGGAGAAGCGGGGTGAGGGCCCCTACCGGCTTCGCCGTCTGCGGCCGGGGCCGCCTCCGAGCAGCGGGGTCTACCCGGTGGAGCCGGACGACAGGCCGGTCCCCCGACTGGCGGTGGCCGAGGCCATGGAGCAGCTGAGCAGCGGCGGTATGGCGTTCGTGTTCTACGCCGACGGTGCCACAGGCCGGGGCTCGGTCCTCTACCTCCGCTACGACGGGCACTACGGGCTGATCACCTTGGCCGAGTGACCGCAGCCGGGACCGCTTGCGCAAAGCGCGGGTTGGGTAGTGAAGAGCGCGGGCGTGGACGCGCCCGGGTACCGGAAGGAGCGCTCGTGCGCATCGGCATCATCGGCGCCGGTAACATCGGAGGCAACCTGACGCGCCGCCTCACCGCCCTGGGCCACACGGTGGTGGTGGCCAACTCCAGGGGTCCCGAGACCCTCGAGGACCTGACGTCGGCCACCGGCGCCACCGCCGTGCCGGCCTCCGAGGCCGCCCGCGATGCCGATCTGGTGGTGGTGACGGTGCCGGAGCGGGCCGTGCCGGACCTGCCCGCCGGCTCGCTCGCCGAGCGGCGGCCGGGGGCGCCGGTGGTGGACACCGGCAACTACTACCCGCAGCAGCGCGACGGCCGCATCGCCGCCATCGAGGAGGGCCAGACCGAGAGCCAGTGGGTGGCCGAGCAGCTCGGGGTACCGGTGATCAAGGCCTTCAACGGCATCTACGCCGACAACATCAACTCCAGGGCCCGGTCGGCCGGGGCCCCCGACCGGCTGGCCCTGCCGGTGGCCGGAGACGACCGGGACGCCAAGCGGGTGGTCATGGACCTCATCGACGAGATGGGTTTCGACCCGGTGGACGCCGGGCCGCTCGAGGAGTCCTGGCGCCAGCAGCCCGGAACCCCCGTCTACGGTGCCGAGATGGACGCCGCCGGGGTCCGCCGGGCCCTGGCCGAGGCCAGTCCCCGGCGCAGCGCCGAGTGGCGGGCCTGAGCCGACCGCAGCATCAGCACAGCAGCCGGAACCGGACCGTCACCCCCGGCCGGGCCTGGGCCAGCAGGTCGAGCCCGGCGTCGGTGACCACCGCCGCCACCGGGTAGCCGCCGGTCGTAGGGTGGTTGCGCAGCAGGACGATGGGCTGGCCGTCGGGGGGTATCTGGACGGCACCGGCCACCATGCCCTCCGAGGGCAGCTGCCCGGGGCGCTCCACCGCTACCCGGGGCCCGCGGAGCCTCAGGCCGGTGCGGTCGCTGGAAGCAGCCACCTCGAACGCGGCCCCGCCCAGCGTGTCCAGTCCGCGCCGGCCGACCCAGTCGTCTCTGGGGCCGGGGTGGGCGGGCACGACGACGACAGGCCCCGGTGGGTCCGGCGGCGGCGCGATCCCGCCCGGGCCCGGGGGCGGCCCAGGCTCGCCCAGCGGCAGCCGGTCGCCGGGCCGCAGCACCGCCGGGCCGAGGCCGGACAGGGTGTCGGTGGAGCGGCTACCGAGGACCACGGGCGAGACGATGCCGCCCTGCACCGCCACGTAGCAGCGGGCCCCGGCGCGGAAGCGGTCGACCGCCAACTCCGCCCCGGCGGCCAGATCCAGAGCGACCCCGGCCCGGGCCGGTAGCCCATCCACCCGGACCTCGGCCGGCGCGCCGGTCACCGCCACCCGGCGGCGTGCCCCCATCCGCAGCACCGGGCCGGCCAGGGTGGCTTCCAGGACCGCCGCCCCGGGCAGGTTACCGACCAGTCGGTTGGCCGCCTCGGCGGCGGAGCGGTCCGCCGCCCCGGAGCGGGGGACGCCCAGGTGGGCCCAGCCGGGCCGGCCCCGATCCTGGACGGTGGTGAGCGGGCCGGGGTCCACGACCTGCAGGTAGCCCGCACCGGCGGACACCGGGGCGGCCGGGGCCATCGGGGGTGGCGTCCCCACCTGCCCCACCGGGCGGAACCGGACCCGGTCGCCGGGGCGCAGCAGCGCCGGGTCGGCCCGGCCCGGGTCGAACAGGGCGGCGTCGGTACGGCCGATCAGACGCCAGCCGCCCGGCGTCGGCTGCGGGTACACCGCGGTCATACCGGCCGCCACCGCCACCGAGCCGGCCGGGACGGAGGTGCGGGGCGTGCCGAGGCGGGGCGCGTGCAGCGGGGCCGGGGCCCCGGCCAGGTAGGCGAACCCGGGCGAGAACCCCAGGAAGGCCACGGTGTAGACCGCGCTCGAATGCAGCCGGACGGCCTCGCTGCGGCCCATGCCGGCCAGGGCCGCCAGCTCGTCGAGATCGGGCCCGTCGTAGACGACGGGGATCACCTTCTCCGCAGCTTCGGGCGGGCCGGCCGGCGCCTGGCGCAGCAGCTTGGCGATGTGCCTCTCAGCGGCCCGGACGTGGGCGCCCGACCCCAGCGTGACCAGTACCGTCGCCGCCCCGGCGACCACGTCCACCGCTCCCTCGGGCGGGTCGTCGCGCAGGGCCCGCCACAGTCCGTGGACGGCCGGCATCGACCCCAGATCCACCAGCAGGGACCGCTCCCCGGCCAGCCGGATGCGCACCGCTTCCGCCCCCGGGCCCCTCAGGCGCCCAGGAACGGGGCGATGGCGACGCCGGCGTCCTCCAGAGTCCGGCGCACGGCGCGGGCCAGGGCGAATGCTCCGGGCGTGTCCCCGTGCAGGCAGATGGAGTGGGCCGGGACCTCGATCTCGGTGCCGTCGCTGGTCCGCACCCGCCCCCGCAGCGCCAGATCCAGGGCCTGGCGGGCCACCAGCGCCGGGTCGTCGATGACCGAACCTGGCTGCGACCGGCTGGTCAGCTTCCCGTCGGGGGCGTACAGGCGATCGGCGAACGCCTCGGCGAACCACGGGATGCGGGCCTTCTCCGCCCGCCGGGCCAGCTCGGACCCGGCCGGGCACAGGAGTGCCAGTGACCGGTTGCCGGTGGACGCGCCGGCCACCTCGACAGCGGCCACCACCGCCTCGGCCACCCCGGGGTCGACGGCCGCCCGGTTGTAGAGGGCGCCGTGCGGCTTCACGAACCTTACGGTGGTGCCGGCCACTCCGGCCGCGGCGGCCATGGCCCCGACCTGGTAGGCCACCAGCGCGACCAGCTCCGGGGATGTCATGTCCACCGGCCGGCGCCCGAAGCCGGCGCGGTCCTCGTAGGAGGGGTGGGCTCCCACCGCCACCCGACGGGCCAGCGCAGCCTGGGCCGTCTCCACCATCGTCTGCGGGCTGCCGGCGTGGAAGCCGCAGGCGACCGACGCGCTGCTCACCACCTCCAGCAGGCCGGCGTCGTAGGGGGTGCCCTCCCCCAGATCAGCGTTGAGATCGACGGCGATCCCGCTCATCAGGGACAGTCTGGCAGAACCCCGGCGCCCGGCCGGTGGGTCAGGACACCGACAGCAGGTCGATGACGAACACCAGGGTGGAGTTCGGGGGGATGACCGGAGGGCTGCCGGCCGCCCCGTAGCCCTCGGCCGGCGGGATGACGATCTCGCGCCGACCGCCGACCTTCATGCCGATGATGGCGTCCTTGAAACCGGGGATGACCCCGCTCAGGGAGAAGCTGGTCGGACCGCTGTCGGTCCACGACGCGTCGAACACCTTGCCGGTGCTGTAGAGGGCGCCGACGTACTGGACCTTGACTTTGGAGTTGGGCCCAGCGGCGGTGCCGGTGCCGACCACCAGGTCCCGGCCGGTCAGCCGGGCCGGGGGAGTGCCGGTGCCGGCGCTGATGGTCGGCTCCTTCGACAGGTCAGCGGCCCCGCTGACGGCGGGGACCGGGCCGGCGGCGAAGAGGGCGGCGCCGCTGCCGCCCGCCGCCCCGGCCGACCCTCCCGTCGTCGATGCGGGCGCGGCCGAACCGGAGCTGGAGCCGGTTGCGGTCCTGCCGCTCGACGACGACGACGAACATCCGGCCAGGAGGGCGGCTCCGGCACAGGCGGCTACGAGGGTTTTTCGGGCGCGCATGAGGCGCCCAAGCTAGTGGAAGGCCGCTCAGCCGACCCGTCGCATCCGGTTGCGGTCGGTATGCGACACCACGTCGGTCACCCGGGCGTGCTCGATGGTGGAGGTCTCGTCGTAGGACCACGACCCGTCGTCGTGGACGGTGACGGTCACCTCGTAGATGCTGGTCCGGGCCGCCCGGGCGAGGAACGGGTTGGACAGGATGCCGAACACCTCGGAGCCGCAGTCGGCCTTCATCACGAACTGCCGGGTGCCGGGACCGGCCTGGCCGCCGGCCAGCACGGCCGAGCCCCGGGGGATGATGAAACAGCGCATCACCGCGCCGTCCGCGGCGTCCCACAGCCAGTAGCCCACCTCGGTGTGGAACGGGTTGTCCTCGTCGCCCCGCCACGCCGCGGTGCGGTAGTCCAGGCCGTAAAGGCTCTGGCTGCCGTTGTCCACCGGGCCGAAGGGCTTCATGGTGGTCTTCTCCCGGTATGGGGTCTCGGCCACGATGCCGCGCTCGTTGGAGAACGACACGTCGATCCCCTCGTCGCCTTCCCACTCACCGATCAGCGGGGCCAGCGGGCCCCATGCGTCCAGGTCGCTCACGCCGGGCAGGCTACCGGGCCGCCTCGGCCTGTTCGGCCAGTTCCAGCCACCTCTCCTCGGCCTCGTCGAGGCGGCTCTGGAGGGCGGCCAGCTCGGCCCCGATGGCGGCCAGCTCCCGGTGATCGGCGGTGCCGGCCAGGGCAGCGGCCAGACGATCCCGATCCCTGCTCAGGCGGGCCATCTCCTTGTCCAGCTGGCGCAATTCCGAGCCGACCGATCCGGAGGGTCTCCGGGATCCGCCGGCCCGGGCCGCCCCGGGGGACGCCGGTGGGGCACCTGTCGCCGGGGTGGCGTCGCCCCGACCGGCGGCGCCCGGGGCCCCGCCGGCGGGGACCGGCCCCGGGGCGGGGGCCCGGCCGGCGGGGCCGGAAGCCGACGCCTCCGCGATCCAGGCGGCCAGCCCGCCGGGCATCTCCTCAGCCCGGCGGTCCCGGCACACCACCACCCGCTCCGTCACCCGGTCGAGGAACGTCCGGTCGTGGCTGACGGTGACTACCGCCCCGGGCCAGCCGTCCAGGAAGTCCTCCAGGGCCCGCAGGGTGTCGAGGTCCAAGTCGTTGGTCGGCTCGTCGAGGAGCAGCACGTTGGGTCGGGCGGCCAGCACCATGAGCAGCTGCAGGCGGCGGCGCTCCCCGCCCGAGAGCGTGCCCACCGTGGCCCACGGCAGCTCCCCGGTGAACCAGAACCGCTCCATCAGGCGGGCGTCCGCCGGGTCGCCGGGAACGCGGGTCGGCCCGGCCACCAGGTCCCGGACCCTGGCCGCGGGGTCCAGCTCGGCGGTGTGCTGGGTGTAGTAGCCGATCTGCACGGTGGGGCCGGTGTCCACCAGGCCGGCCGACGGCCGGCTCCGGCCGGCCAGGACCTCCAGGAGGGTGGACTTGCCCGAACCGTTCAGCCCGACGATCCCCAACCGGTCGCGGGGATCGAGGGCCAGCCTGGCCCCCTCGAGCACCGGGGCGGCAGCCCCCGGGTAGCCGAAGGTGACATCCTCCAGCTCGACCACCTTGCTCCCCAGCCGGGGGATGCCCTGGAACGCCAGGTCCAACTCGCCCGACCGGGCCTCGGCCTCGGGCCGGGTGGCGATGAGGCGGCGGGCCGCGTCGACCCGGGCCTGGGGCTTGCGGGTCCGGGCCGGGGCGCCCCGCCTCAGCCAGGCCAGCTCCCGCCGGGCCAGGTTGCGCCTGGTCGACTCCGCCTCCGCGGCCCGGTCCGAGCGCTCCGCCCGGGCGGCCAGGTAGCCGGCGTAACCGCCGTCGTGGACGTAGGCCCGGCCCCGGTCCAGCTCGACCATCCGGTTGGTCACCCGGTCGAGCAGGTGGCGGTCGTGGCTGACCATCACCACCGCACCGGGGAACCGGGCCAGCCAGGCCTCCAGCCAGGCGATGGCCGGCAGATCCAGGTGGTTGGTGGGCTCGTCGAGGATCAGCAGCTCGGCCGGGTGGCTGAGCACCCGGGCCAGGGCCACCCGCTTGGCCTGGCCGCCGGACAGCTCGGACACGTCACGCTCGGCCAGTTCGCCCATGCCCAGGCGGTCCAGCACCGCGGCGCTCTCCCACCCGGCCCCCACCGCGGCCCGCACCGGGCCGGCCGGCAGGGGGGCCTCCTGGTCGAGGAAGCCGACCCTGACCCCCCGACCCCGGCGGACCTGGCCCTCCTCCGGGCCCTGCGTGCCGGCCAGGACCCTGAGGAGGGTCGACTTGCCGGTGCCGTTGATGCCCACCACCCCTACCCTGTCCCTGTCCGAGACCGTCACCGACAGCTCATCGAACAGGACCCGATCGGCCCGGGTGACGCTCACCCCGGCGGCATCGACGAGAACGGTCACGTCCCCACCGTAGGGGACGGCCCGGGGCCGACCCGCCAGCCGGCGAGCCGGTCAGCCGGTGAGCAGGCGGGACCGGCGGGCCGTCCGCAGGCACCGGAACCCGACGGCAGCTACAGCGGCCAGAGCCGGCAGGGGGCTGCGCACCGGGGACGGCACGGCGGCCACCGCCGCCGCCACCAGCACCGCCAGCCCCAGCCACCGGGCCCCGAGGCGGGGACGGGACCGGACCAGCCGGGTCAGCTCGGCCAGGTGGCGGCGGGCGACGAGCACCGCCACCGAGGCGGCCAGCAGCACCCCGACGGCCACCCGGGCGGTGGAGGCGGCGTCGGGGGTCACCAGCACCCAGCTGGCCACCGCCGCCGCCGCCAGCACCCCGTCACCGGGATCCACCAGCAGCAGCGGGACGGCGAGGAGCAGGAGGTACGAGCTCCACACGATCGGGCTCATGAGCAGGCTGAGCACCACCATGGCCCCGAGCACCCGCCCGTCGGCCAGGGCCTTCCGGCGGCGCAGGAGCACGACCAGCCCGGCGGCCACCACGGCCACCGCCGCGGCGCTCGAACCGGTGCGGGAGAGGCCGACGCTCTGGAACAGCGAGGACAGCGACCAGCTACTCACCTGCTCGTTGGCCTGCAGGCGAGACAGCAGGTGCAGGTACCCGGTCGGGCTCTCCGATCCGACCATCCCCCCGCCGGCCACCAGGATCACCACCGTGGCCACCGCCGAGCCGGCGGCGTTCCACCTCCGCAGCAGCACCGGCCAGGCCAGGACCGGCAGGAGGAACAGCTTGGCCGCGGCCGCCACCCCGAGGACGACCCCTGACAGCACCGGGTGGGAGTCCCTCCAGTACCAGGCGGCGGCCAGGCCCAGGAGGAGGAACGCGTTGACCGTGCCCATCTGCAGGCCGATGATGGTGGTGGAGCAGACCATCACCAGGGCCGGAGCGGAGAAGTCCCGTCGGCCGAGCATCCGGCAGCTGACCACGATGGCCGCCACCGACGCGCACCCGTAGACGATCTCGGCGGCGGCCTGCGGGAACACCGCCAGGGGCGCGAACAGCCAGGCCACGAACAGCGGGTACACGAAGCCGTGCCCGGAACGGAACACCGCCGAGGTGACCGACGGGTAGGGGCTCTCGCCGTGCAGCACCCGGCGGCCGGCGTGGAGGAAGGTCAGGAAGTCGAAGGGGCCGAGCAGGTGGCCGAAGGTCAGCGCCACCACGGCGATGACGGCGGCCAGCCCCCAGATTCTTCGTGGGCTCAAAACCCGCAGATCTCCTTGTCGGGGGAAGACCCCGAGGTTACCGAGCCCCGGTGCGGGGGTGCGGGCGGGATCCGGGCGGCGCCGCCGGGTAGGACTCCCTGAACAGGCGTCCGTGGAGGTGAGCGAATGGCGCGAGCCATCTGGACCGGCTCGGTCAGCTTCGGGTTGGTCAACGTGCCGGTCGGGCTGTACTCGGCGACGGAGGACCACACCGTCCACTTCAGCCAGTTCGAGCGTGACACCCCCGACCGGATCCGCTACAAGCGGGTCAACGAGCAGACCGGGGAGGAGGTCGACTACTCCCACATCGTCAAGGGCTACGACGTCGGCGGGGGCGACTTCGTCATCGTCGCCCCCGACGAGCTGGAGGAGATCGAGCCGGGACGGTCCCGCACCATCGACATCTCCGACTTCGTGGACCGCGACGCCATCGACCCCATCCACTACCAGAAGACCTACTACCTGGCCCCCCAGGGCGAGGGAGCGGACCGTCCCTACGGGCTGCTCCTGCAGGCCATGGCCCGCGCCGACCGGGTGGCGGTGGCCACCTTCGTGATGCGGGGCAAGCAGTACCTGGCCGCCATACGCCCGGCCGGGGCGGTCCTGGCCCTCGAGACCATGTTCTTCGCCGACGAGATCCGCGACCCGGCCCGGGAGCTGGACCAGTTGCCCGCCGACCAGGAGTTCGCCGACCGGGAGTTGAAGATGGCGGGCGCGCTGATCGACTCCATGACCGTGGAATGGGACCCCGACCGCTACCACGACACCTACCGGGAGCGGGTGATGGACCTGATCGACGCCAAGCGCCGGGGCGAGCAGGTGGTCACCGAGGCGGAGCCGGCCGACACCGGCACCGTCGTCGATCTCATGCAGGCCCTGGAGCGGTCGCTGCGCGGCGCCGCCCGGCCGCCCCGCGACCGGGAGCAGGCCGACGACCTGGATGAGCTCACCCGCGACCAGCTCTACGCCCGGGCCCGGGAGCACGACATCCCGGGCCGCTCGAGCATGACCCGCGACCAGCTGATCGAGGCCCTGCGGGGCGCCGGTCGGGCGGCCCGGGCCTCCTGACGATCCCCGCCGCCCGGCCGGGTATCTACGCTGTCGTTCCCATGAGCAGCCCGGAGCTGACCGGCCTCACCGTCGGGGTGACCGCGGACCGCCGGGGCGACGACCAGGCGGTCATGTTCGCCCGGCTCGGCGCCACCGTCGTGCAGGCACCGGTCCTGAGCACGGTGAAGGTCCCCGATCCGCAGCTCCTGCGCCGCCGGACCGAGGATCTGGTAGCCGTGCCCCCTGATTTCGTCATCGCCAACACCGGGGTCGGGATCCGCACGTGGCTGGCCTGCGCCGGGGAGTGGGGCCTCGGCCAGCCGCTGCTCGACGCCCTCGGACGGGCCCGGATCGCGGCGCGCGGCCCCAAAGCGGCCGGGGCGCTGTCCTCGGCCGGCCTGGCGGTCTGGTGGCGCAGCCCCAACGAACGCCTCGGGGAGGTGGTGGACCGGCTCTCCGAGGAGGGCCTGGCCGGCCGGCGGGTGGCGTTCCAGCTCCACGGCGACCCCGGCACCGATGTGGCCGAACGGCTGGCCGACCGGGGGGCGGCGGTGGTGGCCGTCCCCGTCTACGCGTGGGCGCCACCGTCGGACCCGGCCCCGGTCCGGGACCTGGTGGCCCGCTGCCTCGACGGCACCGTCCACGCCGTGACCTTCACCGCCGCCCCGCAGGTCCCCGGGCTGCTGTCAGCGGCCGGGACCGAGGAGCGGGTCGCCCTTCTCGACGCCTTCAACCGGGGGGGGTTGGTGGCCGGCTGCATCGGGCCGGTGTGTGCCGCCGCGGCCACCGCCGCCGGCATCGCCGCGCCGGTCGTGCCGACCAACTGGCGGCTCGGCTCACTGGTGAAGGCGGTGGCGCAGGAGCTGGCTAGGCGGCACCGGTGGCCGTGACGGGCCGCCGCTCGGCCGGGTCCCGGCTCACCTCGACCAGCGCCACCCGGCTGGAGATGCCCTTGAGCCGCCGGTAGCGGGGCTTGCCCGCCACCACACCGGGGATGGGCCCGGCCGCCTCCACCGCTTCCAGTGTGGCCAGGGCCTGGCCGCCGCGGGCCGTCTCGGTGACCCGGGCGGCCACGTTGACCACGTGGCCGATCACGTCGTCGGGACTGGCGATGGCCTCACCGAGGTGCACCCCGGCCCGCAGCCGGAGGGGCTCGGGGGCGGAATCGATCAGCTCCACCGCGGCCCGCACCCCGCTCTGGGCGTCGGGGAAGGTGCAGAGCAGGCCGTCGCCGATGTGCTTGACGATGCGGCCCCCGCTGCGCCGGACTATGGGGCCGGCCTCCCGGTGGTGGTCCTGCAGCAGGGCCAGGGCCGCCTCGTCACCCTGGCGGGCGGTGAAGGCGGTGAAGCCCTCCAGGTCGGTGAAGACCACGGTCATGGACTCCGGGCGGCCGGTCGGCGGCGCCAGCCGGCTGGCCAGGAGCTGCGCCGCGCCGAGGCCCAGCGTCGACAGCCGGGACGGCCGGGTCTCCACCGCCCGCTCCCAGAACCGCTCGATGACCTCGGACGGCCCGGCCGTGCTGATCGGCGTGCGATCCGGATCCTCCAGCCACCGGCGGTCGATCAGCCCCATCTCCAGGGCCACGTCGGCGGCATCGGGATCCTGGCGGATCATCTCCGCCGCCTTGCGGGCCAGCAGCCGCCTGACGGCGCCGAAAGCCGCTTCGCCCACGTCGCGGGCCGCTCCCGGATCGATGCTCACGTACCCACGGTACCCTTTGTCCCGGTCCTGACCCAGCGGGGGGGACCTAATTCACACGACGGCGGGCGGCGCCGGCCCGACCGCTCAGGAAGCGGCCTGGGCCTCGCGCCAGGTCCTTCCGGGCGCCCCGGCCTGCGGCTCCTTGGGCAGCCCCAGCACCATCTCCCCCACGATGTTGCGCTGCACCTGGGACGACCCGGCGTATATCGTGCCGGCCCGGCTCATGAGAAAAGCCGTGGTCCACGAGGCGCTGTCGTTGGGTGCGCCCACGTCGTCGGCCTGGAACCCGGTGGACATCCGCCCCGAGGGGGTCATGGCGGCCGCCCCCAGGATGTCCACGCCCAACTCGGTGACGATCTTGTGGTACTCGCTCCAGTACAGCTTGAACGACGACTCGGCCGGCCCCGGCTCGGAGCCGGACAGGAACTTGGTCAGCGTCCTCATGCCCAGGTACCGCATGATCTCCACCTTGCTGTAGCACCAGGCCAGCCGTTGGCGGATGCGCGGGTCGGCGGCCGCCCCGGTGGCCCGGGCCAGGTCCATCAGCCGGTCGACCTCGGCCCGGAACATGATCGGGAAGGTGGCGGCGGCCTCCCCCCGCTCGTAGCCGAGGAGGGTCATGGCCACGGCCCAGCCGCCGTTCACCTGGCCGACGACATTGCCCCGGGCGGTCCGGGCGTCGGTGAAGAAGGTCTCGTTGAACTCCGACAGGCCGGTCATCATCTTGATGGGCCGGACCTCCACGCCGGGCTGGTCCATGGGGACCAGCAGGAACGAGATGCCCTTGTGCTTGGGGGCGTCCGGTTCGGTCCTGGTCAGCACGAAGATCCAGTTGGCGTACTGGGCGGCCGAGGTCCAGATCTTCTGGCCGTTGATCACCCACTCGTCGCCGTCGAGCACGGCCCGGGTCCCCAGGCTCCCCAGGTCGGAACCGGCCCCCGGCTCGGAGTAGCCCTGGCACCACACGTGCTCACCCGACAGGGCCCGGGGCAGGAAGTACTTCTTCTGCTCCTCCGTTCCCCAGTGGAGGATGGTGTTGCCCACCATCTGGATGCTGAAGGTGTCGTTGGTGCCCCCGGTCGGCACCCCGGCCTTGTAGAACTCCTCGGCCAGTACCACCTGCTCCAGGGGGGTCAGCCCGCCACCGCCGTACTCCTTCGGCCACGACGCGGCCAGGAGGCCGTTCTCGTAGAGGGTGGCCCGCCACTCTCCGGTGAAGCGGCGGGCGTCCTCGTGGCTCAGGGCGCCGATGCCCTTCCAACCGGCCGGCAGGTGCTCGGCCAGGAAGGCTCGCACCTTCTCCCGGTACTGCTCGGCCTCGGGCGGGTAGTTCGGGTTCACGCCGCCCAAACTACAACCGGCCGGGCCCGGTCTCACCCGGATGCTGTCCCGCCCGGCAGGACATGGGCGGGCGGAGGCCGGCCGGTCGCCGGGCCCCCTAGAGGACCCGCAGGCGGATGGTCTCGTCCATGTGGGCCAGCCTGGAGATCATCTCATCGGTGTAGTCACTGGCGATGTCGGTGATGACATAGCCCACGTCACCGCTGGTGCCGAGCGCCTGACCCTCGATGTTGACCCGGTGCTCGGCGAAGATGGCGTTGATGGCGGCCAGCACGCCGGGGGTGTTGCGGTGGATGTGGACCAGCCCATGGGCCCCGGCCCGGACGGGTAGGTCCACGTTGGGCATGTTGACCGACATCCCGGTGGAACCGCAGCGGACGAAATCGATGAGCTTGTTGGCCACGAACTGCCCGATGTCGACCTGGGCCTCCTCGGTGCTACCCCCGATGTGGGGGGTGAGGATGACGTTGGGCAGGTTCTGCAGGCGCGAGGTGAACGACTTGTCGTTGCCGGCCGGCTCCTCGTGGAAGACGTCGACGGCGGCGCCGGCCAGGTGACCGGATTCGATGCGCTCGCGCAGGGCGCCGTGGTCCACCACGAACCCGCGGCTCAGATTGAGAAACAGCGACCCCGGCCTCATCGCCGCGAACTCCGCCTCGCCGAACATCCCCCGGTTGTCCGGGCGGCCGTCGACGTGGAGGGTGATGACGTCGGCCCACCCGAGCAGCTCCTCGAGGGACTGCATGCGCCGGGCGTTGCCCAGGGCCAGCCGGTCCGAGGTGTCGTAGAAACCGACGGTCATGCCCAGGTTCTCGGCCAGCACCGACAGCTGCGAGCCGATGTTGCCGTAGCCGATGATGCCCAGCCGGCGCCCCCGCACCTCGTGGGCCCCCGTCGCCGACTTGTTCCACACGCCGGCGTGCATGTCGCGGTTCTTGTCGGTCAGGCGCCGGGTCAGGGCGATGATCTCGGCGATCACCAGCTCCACCACCGAGCGGGTGTTGGAGAAGGGAGCGTTGAAGACGGTCACTCCCCGGCTGGTGGCCGCCGGCAGGTCGATCTGGTTGGTACCGATGCAGAACGCCCCGATGGCGATCAGCCGGCGGGACTTGTCGAGGACCGACTCGGTCAGCTGCGTGCGGGATCGGATCCCGATCACGTCGATGTCGGAGATTCGGTCCGCGAGCTCGCTCTCCTCAAGGGCACCCTTGAGCAGTTCCACCTCGAAGCCGGCCTCGCTGAGAAGCTCGGCGGCCCCGGGGTGGATGTTCTCCAGAAGCAGAGCCCGGCGGCGGGGGGGACGCTCGTCGGCCATGGCCCGTCAATGGTATCCGCAGCGGCCCCCGAGCATGCGGGCGGGGCCGCCGGGGCCGCCGATAACGGCAAAAACCCTGGAAATGGTAGCTTTACCCGGGCGTCAGAACCGACTCCCCAGCATCGTCGGAGGGACCCATGGACGACCAGCGAACCACCAGCAGTCCGGTGCGACGCCGGACCCTGAGGATGGCATCGGTGCTGGCCGTCGGGGCCGGCCTGACCCTGTCGGCCTGTGGCAGCGCCTCGAAGCAGTCCCCCGCCTCGGCGGTGGACTCGGCCGTCTCCTCCCTCGGCAGCTCCTCCAGCCTGGACATGCACCTGTCGCTCGGCATCAGCCCGGCCCAGGCCGAGACGCTGGGCGGCAAGAGCGGGTCGCACATGACCGCGGCGGACGCCACGGCGCTCACCAAGGGCTCGATCTTCTTCGCCACCCAGACCGGTCACGGTGAGGCGCTGGACTCCAAGCAGGCGCTGACCGACAGCAGCAACGCCTTCGACCTGGGACTGCAGTTCGGCTCGCAGAAGCCGCTCGAGCTCAAGTACATCGACCAGAACCTCTACCTGCGGGCCGACGCCGACCAGCTGCTGACGGACCTGGGCCAGAGCCCGTCCAAGGCCGACGGCTTCAAACGCACCCTGGCCCAGATAAACACCGTCGTACCGGGCATCTCCGATCTGGGCGGCCCCGGCTGGGTGGAGGTGAGCCACTCCTCGCTCCTTTCGGTGGAGAACCTCCTGAAGCAGCTGGGGGCGTCGCAGGGCTCCACCCAGCCCAGCCCGGCCCAGCTCCAGACCGCCATGACCCAGCTGCGCACCGACGCCCTCAACGCCTTGAAGGCCAACTCGACCTTCACCAGCATGGGCAGCTCCGGCGGCACCGCCGAGTACGCCATGACCGTCGACGTGCACAGCTTCCTGGCGGCCTTCGGCCCGGCCCTGCAGAAGGACCTCGGGGCCCTGCCCTTCGTCGGAACAAAGGCCAACAGCAGCTTCACCAAGCTCCAGGACAAGGTCCCGGCCGGCCGGAAGGCCACCGCAGACCTGTACGCCACCGGTGGCAAGCTGTCGGGGATCTCGGTCGACCTCAACCAGTTCGCCGGCAAGCAGAAGGTCAACTTCGCGGTGCCGGTCAAGGCGGCCTTCACCACCCCGCCGGCCATCTCCGCCCCGGCCGGAGCCACCAACCTGGACCTGAAGAACCTGCCGCAGCTGCTGCAGCAGATCCTGGGCGGGCTGGGCGCCAACAAGAGCACCAGCGGGTCCGGCTCCTCCCTGTAGGAGCCGGGCGGCGCGCTAGGTGGTGTAGTCGGCGTTGATCCGGACGTAGCCGTCGCTCAGATCGCAACCGTAGACGGTCGCCTCGGCCCCTCCGGTGCCGAGTTCCACCTCGATCTCGACGTGGTCCTCCTTCATGACCGACGCCAGTTCGGCCAGACCCTCCGGGCCGGGGCGGGCCGGGTAGGCCTCCAGCTCGCCGAAGCGGATCACCACCCGGTCGGGGTCGATGTCGGTCTCCTCCCGGCACTTGCCGATGGCCATGGCCACCCGGCCCCAGTTCGGGTCGGCCCCGTGCACCGCGGTCTTCACCAGCGGTGAGTTCACTATGGCCTTGGCCACCCGGCGGGCCTGGTCGCGGTCGCGGGCGGAGCGGACCGACACGGTGAGCAGCTTGGTGGCCCCCTCGCCGTCGCGGGCCAGCTGCAGGGTCAGGTCCCGGCACACCTCCCGCAGGGCCACGCTCAGGACCCCCTCGGCCACCGGCCCGGCGGCGCCGTTGGCCAGCACCACCGCCGAGTCCGAGGTGCTGGTGTCGCTGTCGACGCTCAGGCAGTTGAAGGTGTCGTCGACGGCCCGGCGCCACAGCCGGTCGAGCAGCGGGGCCTCCACCAGGGCGTCGGTGAAGACGAACGCCAGCATGGTG
>JAKAXN010000308.1 GCA_021816565.1 Actinomycetes bacterium | reverse complement strand
GGCCCCGGTGGAACGACAGCCGCCACGGGTCCACCAGGCGGTCCTCGCCCCGGTAACGGAACCGCACCCGGCGGCGCTCCCCCACCGCCGCGAACACGGTGGCCGCGGTCTCCTCCGCCGGCAGCGCAGCCAGCCCCGTGACCTTCTCCGGCACCACCGCCACGCCGGCCCCGCCGTCGGTGACCGCCCCGCCCAGCTTGCGCAGGGCCCGGACCACGGAGTCGGTACCGCCCTCACCCTCCACCTGCACCGCCGAGGCGGCCAGCCGCAGGGCGGCCAGCTCGGACTCGTCGAGGCCCGGGTCCGGCAGCTCGTACATCTCGCGCGGGATCCGGTAGCCCACGTCCTCGGGGTGGCCCGGGTCGGGACTCTCGGTGACCACCGGGAAGCCCATCTGGCGCAGCAGGTCCTTGTCCCGCTCGAAGTTGCGCCGGAACGCGTCGTCGTCGTCGGAGTAGCCCTCCACCCGGGCGCGCAGCTCGGCCCGGGACAGGGGCCGGGGGGTGTCGATGAGGGCGGCGACCAGGTTCACCAGTCGTTCCAGACGGTCCACGACCGGCCCTACAGGGAGGCGATCAGCTTCTCGACCCGCTCGTCGTGCGACTTGAACGGGTCCTTGCACAGGACCGTGCGCTGAGCCTGATCGTTGAGCTTGAGGTGGACCCAGTCGACGGTGAAGTCCCGCCGGCGCTCCTTGGCCCTGCGGATGAACTCGCCCCGCAGCCGGGCCCGGGTGGTCTGCGGTGGCTGCTCGATGGCGGTGTCTATGGCCTCGTCCGTGCAGGTGCGCTCGACCAGGCCGGCGTTCTGCATCTTGTAGAACAGGCCCCGCTGGCGGTTGACGTCGTGGTACTGCAGGTCGATCAGCGCCACCTTCGGGTGGGTGAGAGGTATCTGGTTCTTGCTGCGGTACCGCTCGATGAGGTGGTGCTTTATCACCCAGTCGCACTCCCGGTCGAGGGACCACGGGTCGCTCTCCAGGCCGGTCAGGCAGTGCTCCCACATGGCCAGGGCCTGGTCCTCGAGCGGGGACAGGCCCCGGGTCTCCTGGTAACGCTTGGCCCGGTTGAGGTACTCGGACTGGATCTCGAGGGCGCTGGCCTCCCGGCCGTTGGCCAGGCGCACCCGGCGCCGCAGGGTGGTGTCGTGGCTGATCTCGCGGATGGCCCGGATCGGGTTCTCCAGGGTCATGTCCCGCAGCACCACCCCCGGGTCCTCGAGCATGCGCAGGAGGATGCTGGTCGCCCCGACCTTCAAGAACGTGGCGTACTCGCTCATGTTGGAGTCCCCCACGATGACGTGCAGCCGCCGGTACTTCTCGGCATCGGCGTGGGGCTCGTCCCGGGTGTTGATGATCGGGCGGCTCCGAGTGGTGGCCGAAGAGACCCCCTCCCAGATGTGCTCGGCCCGCTGGCTGATGCAGTACATGGCCCCCCGGGCCGTCTGCAGCACCTTGCCGGCCCCGGCGTAGATCTGGCGGGACACGAGGAACGGGATGAGCACCTCGGCGTAGTGGGCGAAGTCGTCACGGCGGGAGGTCAGATAGTTCTCGTGGCAGCCGTAGGAGTTGCCGGCCGAGTCGGTGTTGTTCTTGAAGAGGAACACCACCCCCCGGATGCCCTCCTCCCGGAGGCGGGCCTCGGCCGACTGGACGAGCTGCTCGAGGATGCGCTCCCCGGCCTTGTCGTGGGCGACCAGGTCCAGGATGGAGTCGCACTCCGGCGTGGCGTACTCGGGATGGCTGCCCACGTCCAGATAGAGGCGGGCGCCGTTCTCCAGGAAGACGTTGGACGACCGTCCCCAGCTGACCACCCGCCGGAACAGGTAGCGGGCCACCTCGTCGGGGCTCAGCCGGCGCTGGCCCCGGAGGGTGCACGTCACCCCGTATTCGTTCTCCAGGCCGAAGATGCGCCGATCCATACGACGGCTGACGCTAGCGCCACACCGCACCGTCGCGTGAACGATCGGCGCCGGGACGGCCCCGGGCGCGGGGAGGCCCCGGACCGGCCCGCGTCCGGTCCGGGGCCTGGCGCTGGTCAGCCCTGTTCTTTCTCCTCGGCGCCGGGGACCAGGCGGTCCCTGATGGCGTTGACCACGGTGGGGTCGAGCAGGGTGGTGACGTCGCCCAGTTCGCGCTGTTCGGCCACGTCCCGCAGTAGGCGGCGCATGATCTTGCCGGAGCGGGTCTTGGGCAGTTCGGGGGTGAGCATGATCTGGCGGGGCTTGGCGATGGGGCCGATCTCGCGGGCCACGTGGTTGCGCAGGTCCACGACCAGCTGCTCGCCCTCTGCCGGGTTGTCGACAGCGCCTTTGACGGTGACGAAGGCCACGATGGCCTGGCCGGTCGTGGGATCCGACGCCCCGACCACGGCGGCCTCGGCGACGGAGGGATGGCCGACCAGGGCGTGTTCCACCTCGGTGGTGGATATGCGATGCCCCGACACGTTCATCACGTCATCGACCCGGCCGAGCAGCCAGATGTCGCCGTCGTCGTCACGCTTGGCCCCGTCGCCGGCGAAGTACATCCCCTCGAAACGGGACCAGTAGGTGTCCTTGTAGCGCTGGTCGTCGCCCCAGATACCGCGCAGCATGCCCGGCCAGGGCCCCTTGATCACCAGCAGGCCGCCCTCACCGTTGCCCACCGGGCTGCCGTCGTTGCGCACCACATCGGCGGCGATACCCGGCAGCGGGCGCATGGCCGCCCCCGGCTTGGTGGCGGTGACACCGGGCAGCGGCGAGATCATGATCCCGCCGGTCTCGGTCTGCCACCAGGTGTCCACGATCGGGCAGCGGTCCCCGCCGATGTGGGTCCGGTACCAGATCCACGCCTCCGGGTTGATCGGCTCCCCCACCGACCCCAACAACCTGAGCGAGCTGAGATCGTGGGCCGCGGGGAGGTCCTCGCCCCACTTCATGAACGTCCGGATCGTCGTGGGCGCGGTGTAGAGGATGTTGACCTTGTAGCGCTCCACGATCTGCCACCACCGGTCCCTCGTCGGGGTGTCAGGGGTGCCCTCGTACATCACCGAGGTGGTGCCATTCGCCAAAGGCCCGTAGACGATGTAGCTGTGACCGGTCACCCAGCCGATATCCGCAGCCGTCCAGAAGATGTCGGTCTCGGGCTTGAGATCGAACACCATCCGATGCGTAGCCGACGTGTGGGTCAGGTACCCGCCCGAGGTGTGCAGGATCCCCTTGGGCTTGGCCGTGGTCCCAGACGTGTACATGATGTACAGCGGGTGCTCCGAATCGAACACCTCATAGTCGTGGGTGTCGGGCTGGCGGTCCACGATGTCGTGCCACCACACATCCCGGCCGTCGTTCCACTCCACGTCCTGACCGGTCCGGCGCACCACCAGGACCTTCTCCACCCCCGGACAGCTCTTCACCGCATCATCGACCGCCGGCTTGAGCGCGGAAGCCGACCCCCGCCGGTAGCCGCCATCCGCGGTGATCACGAAACGGGCGTCACAGTCGATGATCCGGTCCCGCAGCGCATCCGCGGAGAACCCCCCGAAGACCACCGTGTGCGGAGCCCCCAGCCGGGCGCAGGCCAACATGGCCACCACCGTCTCGGGGATCATCGGCATGTAGATGGCCACCTTCGTCCCGGCCGTCACCCCCAACTCCACCAGGGCGTTCGCCGCCCGGCACAGATCGGCTTTCAACCCGGCGTAGGTGATCGTCCGGGTATCACCCGGCTCCCCCTCCCAGTGGAACGCCACCCGCTCCCCCAGGCCCGCCTCCACGTGGCGGTCCACGCAGTTGTAGGCCACGTTGAGCTTGCCGCCCACGAACCACTTGGCGAACGGAAGATCCCACTCCAGCGCCTTCGACCACGGCTCCGCCCACGTCAACCGGCGGGCCTGCTCCTCCCAGAAAGCGACCGGATCGGCCGCCGCCTGCTCATAGACCCCCGGCCCGGCCACCGCCGCCGCGGCGAACTCCGGGGACGGCTCGAACCGGCGGTTCTCCCGCAGCAGAGCCGACAGTTCCTGCGAGGCGTCCGTCATACGCGTTCCCCCATGTTGGTGTCCGTAGCGGCCGGCACGATCGAGCCGCCCACGAACAGTACCGGCCGGCCCCGCATCCCGTTGATCACGCCGGCGGCGGAGGTGTACCAGGCGGTGGCCGCGGTGATCACGCCGATGATGCCGCCGATCTTGATGGTGTTGGCGTTGTTCGAGAAGTTGCCGATGACCAGGACGATCTCGGTCACCTCGAGGGTGAGGAACACACTGAACACCGCCAGGTTGACGCTGAGGCTCCACAGCAGCATGTAGCTGTTGAAGATCATGAACGCCAGCAGGATCCAGCCCAGGTCGTTGCTCACCTGGGTGGCGTTCTTGGCCGACGGAGCGACCAGCTCCACGTACAGGCCGAGGCCGATCCAGAACCCGCCGTAGGTGGAGAACGCGGTGGCGCCGAAGACGTTGCGGTTGCGGAACTCCCACATGCCGGCGAGCAGCTGGCACAGGCCCCCGTAGGCGAAGGCGTAGCCCAACCAGGCGTCGGTGCCGTGGGTCCACTGGGCGTTCTTGGCCGACAGCAGGAACGTGGTGAGAGCGAAGGCCGCCAGCCCGAGTGGGGCCGGATCGGCCGGCGGCGGCACGTCTTTGATGTTGAGATTTACAGGAGACGTGGTCCCCCGGAGCTCACTACCGATATCTGTGGACACCTTCTCACCCCCGTGAGTGTCGTTTCGTGTTCGGGACGCACCGGCGGAGCCGGCCGCCCTGACACGAGTTTGAGCCCTGGCGGTGCCGGGACCGCGGCCATTTGGTCGTTCGTCGCTGAACGGTCGCCGGTTTGCGACGAACGGTCGGAGCCGGTCGACCAGCGGTCGATCCCTGAACCACGGCGGTCCGGTGTGTCACACTCCGGTTGGTAACAGTCGGGGGAAGCTGGTGCGAGAAGTCCTTTGGGTGGTCTTGGCGGTGGTGGTGGCCGGGTTGGCGGCCGCCGCCCTGTTCGCCCGCCGCTCGGGGACCCGCCTGGTCACGCCGGGGCAGCGCATGACCTACGAGGCGCTGCACACGGCCAACCAGGCGGCCCCGTCATTGCGCTCCGGCCTGAGCGCCGATGCCATGAGGCGGGCCTTCGAGCCCCTGCGCTCGCTGCTCGGCACCCGGGCGCTGGTGGTGGCCGACCAGTCGGGGATCATCGCCGCCGAAGGGGTGGACGAGGAGCACCGCCGGCTGCTGCGCCGGCCCCTCGAGGCGGTCCTGGCGACCGGCCGGCCGTCGATGCTGTCGGGCGAGGACCTGCGCTGCTCGGGGCCGGCGGCCTGCGGTCTGACCGCCGGCGTCATCGCCCCGCTGCACGTGGAGGGTGAGGTGGTGGGGGCCCTGATAGCCCTCGACTCGTCGGCCTCGGCCGGCCTGCTGCGGCTGGGCGGCGAGGTGGCCCAGTTCGTGTCCACCCAGCTGGAGCTGGCCGAGCTGGACCGGTCCCGTCAGCGGGCGGTGCAGGCCGAGCTGCGGTTCCTCCGGGCCCAGATCTCCCCCCATTTCGTCTACAACGCCCTCACCGCCATCGAGTCGTTCGTCCGCTCCGATCCGGACCGGGCGAGGGACCTCCTGGTGTCGTTCGCCGAGTTCACCCGCTACAGCTTCGCCAGCCACGCCCAGTACACCACGCTGGCCGAGGAGCTCCGGTTGGTGGACATCTACCTGGATCTGGAGCGGGCCCGCTTCGGTGACCGCATCTCGGTGACCCTGCGGGTCGCCCCGGAGGTGCTCAGC
>JAKAXN010000006.1 GCA_021816565.1 Actinomycetes bacterium | reverse complement strand
TCTAGCCATCCACCTCAACCGACCAGTCGTAGGCATGGCCGCCGCACCCGACGGCCACGGCTACTGGCTCGTCGCATCAGACGGCGGCATCTTCTCCTACGGAGACGCCGACTTCTACGGATCCGGCGCCGGGACCGGGCAGAGCTTCGCCGGGATCTCCCCCACCGCAGAGGACGGGTACCGCCTGGTGGCCGACTCCGGGACGGTGACCATGTTCGGACCGGCGCCGACGGTGGCCCAGGTGGCCGGCTCCGCCGGGCCGGGGGTGCGGGCGGCCCAGCTGGGACCGGGACCGGAGGTCACCGTCTCCTGGAGCTACCCCACCGGCGATCCCTCCGCCGAGGCTCTGGTCGGCCTGTACCAGCGGGTCGGTTCCGCCTGGGAGCCGGTCACCAGCGGGTTGTGTGCCGCCGCTTGCACCACCACGAGCTTCTACTACCTGCAGCAGGGCGGGACGTACGAGGCGACGGTCACCGAGATCTACCCCGGAAGCCCCGGAACTGCGGACGTCTCCCCGGCTGTGACCCTCCGGGACCCGTGCCCGGGGCAGGTGTGCGTGGCCATCGACGCCAACCGGCCCATCGGCCCGGCGGACCACTCCGCCCAGGGGCTTCTCCACTCCGCTCTCCCCGGAGCCGACCAGACCTACCTCTCGTCGCTGAACGTCAGCATGTACCGGGAGTCGGTCCCCTACGGCGCTGACGGCCGGCTGGACTGGTCGCAGTGGCCGTCCGCCCCGGCACCGGGAGCCCGGACCACGCTGCTCGTCTCCGACGCCTGGTGGTCGGCCAACGGTGGCAACCCCCCGGCCCCGACCGCCGCCGAGCTGCCGACCTACGCCGCCTGGCTCGCTTCCTACGTGCACGAGGTCCTGGCGTCGGGCCGCACCGTCGACTACTGGGAACCGTTCAACGAGCCGGGCCTCAACTACTACAGCCCCTCGGTGACCCCGACGGTCTCAGCCGAGGAGATGTACAACCTGTTCCTCGTCTCCTACCAGGTGATCAAAGACGCAGACCCGGCAGCCCGGATCATCGGGCCGTCCATGGCCGCATTCATCCCGGCCGCCGGCAACCCGCTGGAGAACGGTTTCAACATGCAGGACTTCCTGAGTTTCGCGTCGGCCCACGACCTGGCTCTCGCCGCGGTCAACTGGCACTACGACGGCACCGATCCGCTGTTCCTGGCCGACAGTGTGGCCCAGGCCCGCCAGATGATCGCGTCCCACCCGAACCTGGGACAGCCGCAGCTGTTTGTGAACGAGTACGGAAGCCGGGACACCCAGCGCGACCCCGGCTGGGACGTCGGCTATCTCACCGCCGTGACCGACAACGGGATCGCCTACGCCGGCCGCAGCTGCTGGGCCGCCGACTGCCAGCAACCGGACCTGGACGGGCTGCTCAGCCCGGACGGCACCCAACCCCTCCCGGACTACTTCGTACGCCGCTACTACGGGTCCATGACCGGCAGCATGGTCGCCACCGCGTCCAGCTCGGACGGGCTCACCTCGGTGGCCTCCTACGACCCGGGCCGCTCCAGCGTCAGGATCCTCCTCGGCCGGGGCGTCGGCTACACCGACACCTCCCGCCTGGAACCGGGGGACACCGGCCCCGTCGCCCCGACTCCGGTCACCGTGCGGCTGAGCGTGCCGTGGTCCTCGGGGACGGTGTCCCTGGCGGAGACCGACATCTCCGGGCAGGTGATCGCCCCGTACCAGCCGGCACCTCCGGCTGCCGTGGGGCCGGTTCCCGTCACCGCCACCGGTCCCACCACCGGGACGGTCACCTTCACCATCCCGGCCTTCGCCGACGGTGACGCCTGGAGCGTCACCGTCACCCACTCGTAGCCGGGCCGGCGGCCGCCGCACCGGCGGCCGCCGCCAGCAGACGGGCCCCGCTGCTCCCGGCGTAGTCGCGCACCGCGGCCTCGGCCGCGGCCCGGTCGGCCGATGACACGGCGCCGACGACCAGGTGCAGACCGGCCAGGACGGCCGGGGCGTCGTCGAAGGCGGAGCGGAACAGAGGGGCGGCGGCGCCGTAGAGCTGCTCCAGCCAGCCCATCATCACCTGCAGCGGCCGGTTGCCGGTGATGTCGACCAGGAAGGAGAAGAGGTTGAGCTCCGCGGCCTGCAACTCGGCGGCTCCCCCAGCCGCCTCGGCGACCGCCAGCCGCCGCTCCAACTCCCGCCCGACATCCGGGGTGACGCGCTCGGCGGCCAGCCGGCCGGCCAACCCCCCGAGGACCTGGCGCACCTGCAGAACCTCCGACACCAGCTCGGGACCGGCCGCCAGCAGGGCCCGCAGGACCACCGACGCGTCGGCCGCCCTCAGCGGGTCGCCCACCACCGTGCCGACACCCTGGCGTGACTCCACCAGCCCGGCCTGCTCCAGCCGGGCGATGGCCTGGCGCAGGGACGCCCGGTTGATCCCGAGCTGCAGGGCCAGCTCCCGCTCGGGCGGAAGCGTCGACCCGGGAGGGAACCGGCCGTCGATCACCGCCTCCATGAGGCTGTCAGCCACCTGGGCCGGCACCGACCGGCGGGTGGGACGGGCGAACGGCGGTGCGGCGGACAGGTCCATTGGTCCAGCCAATGTACCATGGCCTATGTTGGGCGTCATGGATGCGACCACCGACGCTTCGGGCCGGGCCTCCGGGACGGGCATGCGCTTCGCCGAGGCCATGGCGGGCCACTGGCGGCGGAGCGGGTCGGAGCAGGACCTCCCGATCCGCTTCGATGTCACCGCCGAGACCTCCACGTTGCTCAAGCCGCTCGGAACCGTGACCGGGACGCTGTCGGGGACCCTCACCGCCGGCGACCTGGTGGACGCGGCGCCGGCCACCGGGACCATCGAGGTGTCACCGGTCGAGCACCGCCGGATCCGCTACACGCTCGACTTCGCCGACCGTAGCGGTCGGCCCTGGCGCTTCGACGGCTGGAAGTCCATCGACTGGCTGCGGCCTCTGGCCACCTGGACCACTCTGCCCGGCACGATCTACGACGCCGACGGCTCGGCAGCGGGGGCGGCCACCCTGAGGTTCCCCCTCCGGGCCGCGCCGTCGCTGCTCGCCAGCATGAGGCTGGTACGCCAGGGGACCGGGCACCAGCCGCTGGAGGGTCGCCGCTGGGACGGCCGGCCCGGGCGACTCGAGGTGTGGTACGACACCATCACCGATCCGGTGACCGGCACCGGCCTCTGGCTGCACCACGAGCTCGTGGCCCCCCCGGCCGGCCGGGGCGGGCCGCTCGTCCACGGGTGGGCGGCTCTGTTCCCCCCCGACGGTCCGCCGTTGTGGGACCGCTTCGGCCCCGAGGCGGCCGGGGACGGCCCGTGGTTCTCCGCAGGAGGGGTGACCGCCGAGCCCGGCCGGCGCACCGGGAGAGCCGGCCGGATCAGCTGGGACCTGCGCTACGAGGACGGCTCCGCCCCGCTCTTCACCTTCCCCCCGGCCACCTGGCGCCGGGAGCTGCTCCCCGGAGCGCAGATCGTGCCCTCGCCATCCGCGTCGTTCACCGGGCGGGTCGACGCGGCCGGCCGCCACCTCGATCTGGAACGGGCCCCCGGAGCGGCTGCCCGCACATACGGCCACGGGAACGCCGAGCGGTGGGCCTGGCTCCACGCCGATCTGGGCGATGGTGACGTCGTGGAGGTGGTGGCCGCCACCCCCCGCCGACCGGGCCTGCGCCGGCTGCCTCCCCTGCCCGTGCTGCGCCTGCGCACGGGCGGGCGGGACTGGCCGGCGAACCCGCTCAGCGCGGCCCCCCGCTTGCGGTGCAGGATCGGCCTGCCCACCTGGACGGTGTCGGGCCGGATCGGAGATCGCCGGTTGCACATCACCGTCACCCAACCTCCGGAGCGCTGCGTCGAGATCCCCTACACCGACCCCGACGGCGCCGGAGCCGTCTGCACCAACACCGAGCGGGCCGACGCCGTGATCGTGGTGGAGCGCCTGGCGGCCGGGGGCTGGGAGACCGAGCGGCACTGGCAGCTGGAGGCCACCGCCCACGCCGAGGTCGGCGCCCGGCCGTGACCGCTCCCCCGGTCCGGCGCCCGGCCGGCCGCAGCCTGACCGGCCTGTGCGCCGCGCTGCTGGACCTGGACCCAGCCGGGGCCCGGGCGACGGCCGCCGAGGTGGCCGCCCTCATCGACGCCTTCCCCAGACCGGCGGGCGCAGCCGTGACCGCCGGGGCGCTGGCGGCCGACGCCCTGGCGGTGGCGCTCACCGGACGGCGACTGGACGGCCTCGACCCGGACCGCCGGGAGGCGCTGCTGGGCCGCCTGACGGCGTCGCCGGCCCGGGCCGCGGTGACCGACGCCCTCAAGGTGCCGGTGCTGCTGGCTCACGGGACCACCGCAGCGGCCGCCGAACTGGCGGCCCGGGCGCCGGGGCCGCCAGCCCGACCCGATCCGGCACTCGACGTGACCCCGTCGGCCCACTGGCCCGATCGCAGCACCGCCGACGTGGTGGTGATCGGCTCAGGGGCGGGCGGGGCGGTCGCCGCCCGCACCCTGGCCCGGGCCGGCCTGACCACGGTGGTGGTCGAGGAGGGCCGGCGTTTCGCCGTGGAGGAGTTCCGCACGACCCCGGCGCTGGAGCGCTTCACCTCCCTGTACCGCGACGGGGGCTCCACCGTGGCCCTGGGCCGCCCACCGGTGGTGCTGCCCATCGGCCGGGGGGTGGGAGGAACCACCCTGGTCAACTCCGGGACCTGTTACCGGACCCCCCGGGAAGTGCTGCGCCGCTGGCGGGACCACCACGGGGTGGCCGCCGCCGACCCGGACCTTCTCGACCCGCTGCTCGACGAGGTGGAGGCCACTCTTCAGGTGGCCCCGGTACCCGACCCGGTCATGGGCAACAACGGCCGCATCGCCCTGCGGGGGGCGGCCGCACTGGGCTGGTCGTCGCATCCCCTCCGGCGCAACGCCCCGGGCTGCGGCGGCTGCTGCCAGTGCGCCATAGGCTGCCCCCGCAACGCCAAGGCGGGCGTCCACCTCAGCGTCCTGCCCGACGCGTGCGCGGCGGGAACCCGGATCGTGAGCGAGGCCCGGGTCGAGCGGGTGCTCCACGCCCGGGGGCGGGCGACCGGCCTGCGGGCCCGACGGCCCGACGGCTCGGCGTTCGAGATACTCGCAGACCGGATCGTGGTGGCAGCCGGGGCCACGGAGACGCCGCCGCTGCTGCGCCGGAGCGGCCTGGGCGGCCACCCGGAGCTGGGCCGCAACATGGCGGTCCACCCGGCGGTGAGCGCAGGGGGCTGGTTCGACGAGCCGGTCCACTCCACCCGGGGGGTGCTGCAGAGCGCCGGCATCGACGAGTTGCACCGCCGCGAGGGGATCCTCATCGAGGCCACCTCCACCCCGCCCGGCATGGGATCGATGGTCCTGCCGGGCGCCGGGCGGGCCCTGGCCGTCCAGCTCGATCGGGCCGAGCATCTGGCCACGCTGGGCGCGATGATCGCCGACGCCCCCTCGGGCCGGGTCCGCGGCCGTAACCGGCCCGTGCTGACCTACGACCTGACCGCCGGCGACGCCCGCCGCCTGGCCACGGCCATCGGGGCCATGGGTCGGGTGCTGCTGGCCGCCGGCGCCACCGCGGTGATCACCGGCGTGGCCGGCCACGAGACGGCGCGCAGCGTGGCCGAGCTCGACGCCGCCACCGCCGCGGCGAGGCCCGAGCTGATGCACGTGGCGGCGTTCCACCCGACCGGCACGGCCCGGATGGGAGCCGATCCGGCCCGCCACCCCGTCGACCCCGACGGGCGCCTGCGGGGCGTGAACGGCGTGTGGGTGGCAGACGCCTCGGTGCTGCCGACGTGCCCGGAGGTCAACCCTCAGATGACGATCATGGCCCTGGCGCTGGCCGTGGCCGGGCGCGGCGCAGCCGAGGGGTAGCTCGGGGTTACCGGCCGATTGCCCGGAGGTCAGCCGTCCGGCCGGCGGTCAGCCGTTCGGCTGGGTACCGCTGCTCACGGCCGCCGATCCGGATCTTCCCCCCACGGCAGGGCGCATGGTCCCGGTCTGAAGGAACCGGCTGTGCCACGACAGCGCCTCGCCGAGCAGGTGGGGGGTGTGGCGGGCCGGCGCCCCGGCCAGGGCCCGGTCGAAGTAGTCCTGCAGCTGGGGCCGGTAGTCGGGGTGGGCGCAGCAGTCGATGATCCGCTGGGCCCGCCGGCGGGGGGCCAGGCCCCGGAGGTCGGCCAGGCCCTGTTCGGTGACGATGACGTGCACGTCGTGCTCGGTGTGGTCCACGTGGCTCACCATCGGCACTATCGACGAGATGGCGCCACGGCGCGCCGTGGAGGGCGTCAGGAACATGGATACGAAGGCGTTGCGGGCGAAGTCCCCGGACCCGCCAATGCCGTTTTGGATCTGCGATCCGCAGATGTGGGTGGAGTTGACATTGCCGTAGATGTCGGCCTCGATCATGCCGTTCATGGCCAGGCACCCCAGCCTCCGGATCACCTCCGGGTGGTTGCTTATCTCCTGGGATCGCAGCACCATCCGGGGCCGGTAGAAGTCCAGGTTCGAGCGGAACTCCGCCAGCCCGTGCTCGCTCAGGCACAGCGAGGTGGCCGAGGCGAACTCGAGAGCCCCGGAGCGCAGCATCTCGAGCATGCCGTCCTGGATCACCTCGGTGTAGGCCGTGAGGCGGCGGAACGGGCCGTGATCCAGGCCCGACAGGACGGCGTTGGCGACGTTGCCGACGCCGGACTGGATGGGCAGCAGCGACTTCGGCAACCGGCCCCGGCGCACCTCGTGGACCAGGAACTCGATGACGTGGCCGGCGATGCGGGCGGAGGAGTCGTCCGGGGCCTTGAAGTCGGTGTGGCGGTCGGGGCTGTCGGTCAGCACCACGGCCACCACCTTCTCCGGATCGCAGCGCAGGTGCGGCACCCCGATCCGGTCCGCCGGCCTCAGGATCTCCACCGGCCGGCGGTGCGGGGGAAGGGCCGTTCCGTAGTAGATGTCGTGGAGGCCGTCGAGACCGGCCGGCTGCCAGGCGTTGACCTCCAGGATCACCCGGTCGGCCAGGTCCAGCCAGGTCTTGTTGTTGCCGACCGACGTCGAGGGGACGAGGCTGCCGTCCGGGGCGACGCCGGCCACCTCCACCAGAGCCGCGTCGAGCCGACCGAAGAAACCCTCCCAGACCATCTGGGCCACGTGGGACAGGTGCACGTCCACGTAGTCCATGTCCCCGGCGTTGATCTTGGCCCTGGTCACCGGATCGGACTGGTACGGCATACGCAGGTCGATGCCGTCCACCGCCGAGAGGGCACCGTCGAGATCGGGTCCGGTGGAGGCGCCGGTCCACACCCCGACGGTGAACGGCCGGCCCTCGCGACGGGCGTCGGCTATACGCTGGGCCAGGGCGGCCGGCACGGCCTTCGGGTGGCCGGAGCCGGTGAAACCGCTCATGCCTATGGTCGCCCCGTCCGGTATGAGCGCGGCGGCCTCCTCCGCCGACATGACCCGACGGGCCAGCCTGCTGTCCAGTATCAGACCGTCCCCCGCCACTCCCACCTGCCCTCCCAGCCCGGGCCGCCGTCACCGTCGGGATGGGCGGACGTCATGGCCCTCATGCTGTCGGCCGGAGACCGGCCCCGGCAAGGACCTTCGGCCCTTTGCCGGGGTTCCGGTCGTAACGGGCAAAGGGGACAGGTGGCGCTCAGGAGGCCGGGGCGGCGGGCTGGCCGGCCGGCGGCGGGCCCTGGTGGATGCGCAGGGCGGCTCCCCCGGCCGACACCACCGCGGCCGGCCGGCCCAGCTGGATGGCCGCCTCGGAGGTGACGCCCCCGTAGCGGGTGGCAGGATCGATGCTGTCGGTGACCGACTGCCCGTCCGGGCGGGCCAGGGTGATGGAGGTCGGGCTGACCGCCGTGACCCGGCCCCGGTCGATGGTGTAGGTGACCCACTGGCCCTTGACCTTGAGCTCGACTGCGGCGTGGTCGGATCTCTGCAGCAGCGACCGGTGCCGGCCATGGGCGTGGGCGGCCGGGGCCGCCGGGGCGGCAGTCCCGGTCGACCCGGCCGGCGGCGAGGCCGGGCCGCCCGACCCCGTGGCTGCGTAAGCGGTGCCGCCGGCACCGGCCGCCACCAGCCCGGCGACGGCGGCCAAGGCGACCTTGCGACCGGTGGTATCGAAGATGCGCATGGGGGCTCCCTCCTGGGGACTCGATGTGATACCCCCCAGCGTCGGCCGCGACTGTCAGGGAGCCTTTCGGGAGATGTGAGGGTTCTGTGAGCCGCTCCGGAGCCCGGGAGACTGCGACATCGGAGAAAGCTGCGCCGAGTAGTGGCAGAGGCGGTGTAGCTTGAGGGCAGGGCGTCTCTGGCGTTCTCGGCCTCCAGCGGGCCTCGGACTTACCCCTTTCGTTCCCGGGGTCCGCTGCGCCGCCGGGCTGTGCCAGCTTCCGCCGCCACCGCCCCTCGCGCCCGGCGCACGAAGCGGTGCACGCGGTGCACACCGCCCACCGGTTCCAGGAACATCAGCGGACATGCTCCGGCCACGACCTCCACGCCCGCGTCGCGGCAGGCGTCGAGCGCCTCCTCCGACACCGATCCCGGCCCGATGCCCTTGAACAGCCAGATCCGGCGGATACCGAGCGAAATGCAGTCGGTGACCACGCCGGCGGCCAGCGTCGCGGGCACCATGACGACGGCGGTGTCGATCGGGGGAGGGACGGCCTCGATCGACCGGTAGGCCGGAGCTCCGGCCGAGCCCGTCGCCTCGGGATGCACCGCCACCACCTCCGATCCGTGGGACCGCAGCGCCTGGCACACGGTGCGGCCGAAGTTGCCCTGCTCGTCGGAAGCGCCGATGACGGCCACCCTCCCGGTGGTGAGGAAGGACCTGGCCTGTGCGGGGTCGATCATGTCGATCACCTCCGCCAGCGATTCTTGATCACCCCGGCCGGTGGCGGCAGGGGCGATGGTCCCCGGCCGGTCCGGACCGGGCGGCGCCTAGGCTGACCGGCCGCCGTGCTGAGCGCCATCTCCCCCCTCCGGTACCGCAACTTCGCCCTCATCTGGTCCGCCGCCCTGCTCTCCAACGTCGGATCGTGGATGCAGACGGTGGCGGTCGGGGTACTCGTGACGGCCCGGACCGGTCAGCCGGGCTGGACCGGACTGGTGGCCGCCGCCGGGTTCCTGCCCATCGGCCTTCTCTCACCGGTCGGCGGTGTACTGGCCGACCGGCTGGACCGCCGGTCCTGGCTGTTCGTCACCACGATGGGCGAGACCGCCTTCGCCGTGGCTCTGGCGGTGCTGGCCGGGACGGGGCGGGCCAGCCCGGCTGCGGTCACCCTGCTGGTCCTCGGGGGCGGGGCCATGTCGGCCATCGGCTTCCCGGCCTACCAGGCCATGCTGCCCGACCTGGTGCCGGCCGCCGAGTTGGGACCGGCCATCTCTCTGTCATCGGCACAGTTCAATCTGGGCCGGGTGATCGGCCCGGCCCTGGCCGGGCTGGCCATCGTGGCCGGCGGTTACGAGTGGGCGTTCGCCATCAACGCCGTGTCCTTCGTCGCCGTCCTGGTGGCCCTGCGGCTGGTCCGCCTACCGGACCCCGGTGAGCGCCCGGAGTCACCGTCGCTGGGCCAGCGCCTGGCCGAAGGGGTCCGGGCCACCTCCAGGAACCCGGGAGCCCGTTTCGCCGTCCTGCTCATCTCGGTGGTGGCGGTGACCGCCTCGCCGTTCATCGCCCTGGTCCCGGCCGTGGCTCTCGAGGTGTTCCACTCCAAGGCCACCGGCACCTCCGTTCTGGTCACGGCCCAGGGCATCGGCGCGGTGACCGGAGCGCTGGCCATCACCCCGCTGGTGGAGCGCTTCGGTCGCCGGGCCGTGCTCACTGGTGACCTGGTCGGGCTGTGCCTGTTCCTCACCGCCTATGCCTGGGCGCCGGACCTGTGGGTGGCGGCCGGGGCGATCCTGCTGATCGGGGCCTGCTACATCGGGGTCCTGGCCGGCTGCAACACCGTCGTGCAGCTCCACGCCCCGGCCGAGCTGAGGGGCCGCATGCTCGGCATCTACATGATGGCCCTCGGGATCCTCTACCCGGTCGGGGCGCTGGCCCAGGGGGCGCTGGCGAACCGCGCCGGGCTGCGGCTGGTGACCGCCGCCGCTGCGGCGGTGCTCCTGGCGGCGGTCGCCGCCCTGCGGGTCGGCCGGTCGTTCCCGGCGGACCTGGACGGCCCGGCCCCGGACCGCCCGCCGGGCGTCGTGGCCGCCACCCCGGCCACCCCCGAGCCGCCGATCGCCGAGGGGGTCGGCTGGCCGGCGGAGCCCTCGGCCGAGGCCTGACCGGAGCGGGGCCGCAGGGAACTGCTTTACTCAACCGGATGACCCGGGACCGCGAACCGTCGCTGGCCGACGTGTACGACTCCATCCCCGAGGTCCCGTGCAAGGGGCTGTGCCAGGACTCGTGCGGACCCATCGCCATGTCCATCGAGGAAGACGCCCGGCTACGGGCCCGGGGCGTCGAGATCCCGTCCATGGTCGACACCGTGGCGGCCATCGAACGCGGCGAGGACTACTACTGTCCGGCCCTGCGCAACGGTCGCTGCAGCGTCTATGACGAGCGTCCCACCATCTGCCGGCTGTGGGGGGCCACGCAGTCCATGCCCTGCCCCCACGGTTGCACCCCGCCCGACGCCCTCACCCAGCAGGAGAGCTACGCCCTCCTCGTCCGGGCGGGTGAGGCCGGCGGGGGCATGGCCATCCGGTTCTTCGGCCAGGAGCCGCCGGCCGGCTGACCGGCTCCCCACCGAACGGCCCCGGCGGACCGGTCCGGTTGTCGGCTCAGGGCCGGAGTGGACCACCATGGTCTGATGCGCCGCCTCGGGGAGTACCTGCCGTCGTCGCCCGCCGACCTGGCCGGCTACACCCCGTTGGAGCGGTTCCTGGACTGGGCCGCCGACCGGGGCATCACCTTGTACCCGGCCCAGGAGGAGGCCCTCCTGGAGGCCATGTCCGGCAGCCAGGTGATCGTGACCACCCCGACCGGGTCCGGGAAGAGCCTCATCGCCCTCGGCGCCCACTTCGCAGCAGTCTGCGAGGGCCGCCGGACCTGGTACACGGCCCCCATCAAGGCGCTGGTCAGCGAGAAGTTCTTCGACCTGGCCACCGAACTCGGCGCCGACCGGGTGGGCATGGCCACCGGCGACGCCACCGTCAACCGCGACGCTCCGGTCATCTGCGCCACCGCCGAGATCCTGGCCAACCTGGCCCTGCGCGACGGCGCCCGGGCGCCGGCCGACCAGGTGGTCATGGACGAGTTCCACTTCTACGCCGACCCGGACCGGGGCTGGGCCTGGCAGGTGCCGCTGCTCGAGATGGTCCGGACCCAGTTCCTGCTGATGTCGGCCACCCTCGGCGACACCCGTCGCTTCGAGCAGGACCTGGCCCGGCGCAGCGGCCGACAGGTGGCGGTGATCACCTCGGCCACCCGGCCCGTCCCGCTCTACTACTCCTACGCCCGCACCCCGCTCCACGAGACCATCGAGGGTCTGCTGGCCGCCGGAAAAGCCCCGGTCTACGTGGTCCACTTCACCCAGAAGGACGCGGTGGCCCGGGCCCAGGCCCTGACCTCCACCCCGGTCGCCACCAGGGCCGAGCGGGACCTGATCGCCGAGTCGCTGCGGGGCTTCCGCTTCTCCGCCGGCTTCGGCCAGAGTCTGTCCCGGTTCGTGAAGGCCGGCATCGGCGTGCACCACGCCGGGATGCTCCCCCGCTACCGGCGGCTGGTGGAGCGGCTGGCCCAGGCCGGTCTGCTCAAGGTGATCTGCGGCACCGACACCCTCGGCGTCGGCATCAACGTCCCGATCCGCACGGTGCTGCTCACCGGATTGTCCAAATACGACGGCACCACATCGCGGCGGCTCACCGCCCGGGAGTTCCACCAGATCGCCGGGCGGGCCGGCCGGGCCGGATACGACACCGAGGGATCGGTGGTGGTGCAGGCCCCCGAGCACGTCATCGAGAACGAGAGGGCCCTGGCCCGGGCGGGAGAGGACCCCAAGAAGCGCCGGAAGGTCGTCCGGGCCCAGCCCCCCAGGGGGTTCGTGGCATGGACCGAGGACACCTTCAACCGGCTGAGAGCGGCACCCCCGGAGCCGCTGGGCTCGAGCTTCAAGGTCACCCACACCATGCTGCTCAGCGTCCTCGACCGTCCCGGCGACGGCTGCGCGGACCTGCGCCACCTCCTCACCGACAACCACGAGCCCCGACCGGCCCAGCGCCGCCACATCCGGACCGCCATCTCCATGTACCGGTCGCTGATCGGCGCCGGGGCGCTGGAGCGTCTGGAACGGCCCGACGAGTCGGGCCGGCGGGTGCGGGTCACGCTGGACCTGCAGCAGGACTTCGCCTTGAACCAGCCGCTGTCGCCGTTCGTGCTGGACGCCCTGCCCCGGCTGAACCGGGCCGAGCCGGACTGGGCCCTCGACGTGATGAGCATCGTGGAGGCCACCCTCGAGAACCCCGGGCCGGTCCTGGCCGCCCAGCTCGACCGCCTGCGGGCCGAGACCGTCGCCCGGCTCAAAGCCGAGGGCGTCGAGTACGAGGACCGCATGGCCGTGCTGGAGACCCTCACCTGGCCCAAGCCGCTCGGCGACGAGCTGTACGAGCTGTTCGACCGCTACCGGGTGCTGCACCCCTGGGCGGCCGACCACAACATCAAGCCCAAGTCGGTGGCCCGCGACATGTGGGAGAGATCCCTGGGCTTCGCCGACTACGTGGCCCTCTACGGGCTGGCCCGGGTGGAGGGTCTGCTTCTCCGGTACCTCTCGGACGCCTACCGGGGCCTGGTGCAGTCGATCCCCGAGGACGCCAAGACCGACGAGCTGATCGACCTGACCACATGGCTGGGCGAGGTGGTCCGCCAGGTGGACTCCAGCCTCATCGACGAGTGGGAGGCCCTGACCCGCCCGGCCGGGCCGGAGCCGTCGCGGTCCGAGCGGGGCCGGCCGGTGACCGACTCCGCACCTCCGCCGCTCAGCGCCAACCGGCGGGCCTTCACCGTCATGGTCCGCAACGCGGCGTTCCGCCGGGTGGAGCTGCTGGCCCGGCGGGACTACCCGGCGCTGGAGCTTCTCGACGGCCCGGCCGGCTGGGACGCCGGGCGCTGGCGCCAGGCCGGTGAGGCCTACTTCGCCGAGCACCAGAGCATCGGCATCGGAGCCGAGGCCCGCTCCGCCGAGCGGTTCGTGGTGGAGGACCGGGGGCGCCGCTGGGCCGTGACCCAGATCATCGACGACCCCGCCGGCTGGTCGGAGTGGGCGCTGACTTTCGACGTCGACCTCGACGCCTCCGACGAGGCGGGCGACGCGGTGATCCGGATGGAGGCGTTCGCAAGGCGCTGACGCACCGGTAGCTTCGACCGATGCGGACCGTGGTGGTCATAGGAGCAGGAGCGGCCGGGCTGAGCGCCGCGCGCCGGCTGGCGGCAGCCGGCGTCGGGGTGACGGTGCTGGACAAGGGCCGGGGCGTCGGTGGCCGCCTGGCGACCCGCCGGATCGGGGCGGCCCGCCTGGACCACGGCGCCCAGTTCTTCACCTCCCGCTCGGAGGAGTTCAGCGGGCTGACCCGGGGCTGGCTGGAACAGGGCGTGGCCCGGGAGTGGTGCCGGGGCTTCCGCCGGCCGGCCGACGGCCATCCCCGCTTCGTGGGCGCCTCCGGCATGACCGACCTGGCCAAGGACCTGGCCGCCGGGCTGGACGTGCGGACCTCCACCCGGGTCGAGTCGGTGGCGGCGGCTCCCGACGGACGCTGGGTGGCCACCGTGGAGGGCGGCCGACCCGTGAGCGGCCCGGGCGGTGACCCCCTGCGGGCCGACGCCGTCATAGCCACCGCGCCGGTCCCCCAGACCCTGGAGATGCTGGGCCCGGCGGTGACCGACACCCGGGCCCGGCGGGCGCTCGGGGCCATCCGCTATGAGCCCACCCTGGCCGGGCTCCTGGTCCTGGCCGAACCATCGGCTCTCCCCCACCCCGGGGGGGTGCAGGTGGACGGGGGTACCCTGACATGGATCGGCGACAACCAGGCCAAGGGCATCTCGCCGGTGCCGGCCGTGACGGTCCACGCCTCCGGCGGGGCCGCGGCCGACGGTTGGGACGGACCCGTGGAGGCCATCCTGGAGTCCCTCGAGGCGGCGGCCCGGCCGCTCATCGGCCCGGCGCCGGTCCTGGAGCGCCAGCTCGCCAGGTGGCGATACGCCACTCCCTCGGTGTCCCACGACGAGCGGTGCCTGGTGGCCGTCGACGGCGGCCGGCCCCTGGTGTGCGCCGGTGACGCCTTCGGTGAAGCCAAGGTTGAGGGAGCGGTCAGATCGGGCTGGGCCGCCGCTGAAGCCGTCCTGGACCGCCTGGCGCCCTGAAGTTCGTGATAGGCACTGGTCCCGTGCCGGCCGAACCGCAACCCAGCGCCACCGAGGACCAGATCCGCCTGTTCGCCTTCCGGGTCTGGAACTACAAGCAGGGCGAGGTGGTCTCGCTGATGATCCACCTCGGGGACCGCCTGGGCCTGTACCGGGCCCTGGCCGAGGCCGGGACGGTCACCGCGGCGGAATTGGCGGCCCGCACCGGCCTGGTGGAGCGGTGGATCCTGGAGTGGCTGCGCAGCCAGGCCGCAGCCGGGCTGGTGACCTCGACCGACGGCGAGACCTTCGCCCTACCCCCGGAGGCGGTGCCGGTGCTGGCCGACGAGTCCGGCAGCCTGTTCTTCGCCGCCGGGGCCTTCCAGGGCGGGGTGGCGGCACCGGATGTGGTGGACCGCCTGACCGAGGCCTTCCGCACCGGGGTCGGGCTCAGCTACGACGACCTCGGCCCCTCGGCGGCGCACAACGTGGAGCGCATGCTCGGCCCGTGGACCCGCCAGGCCCTGGTCCCGCTGATACTGCCGGCCCTGCCCGGGGTGGTGGACCGACTGGAGGCCGGGGCCCGGGTAGCTGACGTCGGTTGCGGGTCGGGGCTGGCCGTGCTGGCCATGGCCGAGGCGTTCCCGGCCTCCGCCTTCGACGGCTTCGACATCTCCGAGCACGCCATCCATCGGGCCCGGACGAAGCTGGCCGGGTCCGGCCTGACCAACGCGTCGTTCCATCTGCGGGAGGCGGCCGAGCTGCCCGACTCGCCCACCTACGACCTGGTGCTCACCCTGGACTGTCTGCACGACATGCCGCACCCGGCCGAGGCCATGTCCGCCATCCGGCGGTCCATCGCGCCTGACGGGGTGTGGCTGATCAAGGAGATCCGCGCTTCGGCCTCGTGGAGCGACAACCTGAAGAACCCGGTGCTGGCCATGATGTACGGCACCTCGGTGGCCACGTGCATGTCGTCGGCCCTGTCGGAGCCGGGCGGGGCCGGGCTGGGCACGCTGGGCCTGCACACGGAGCTGGCCGAGAGCATGTGCCGGGCCGCCGGATTCACCAGCTTCGAGGTACGCGACTTCGACGACCCGGCCAACCTCTACTACGAGGTCAGGCCCTAGGCCGACCGGGCTCCTGGTACCTTCTACCTTTTCCGGCGGAGCACGCCGCCGACGGCACGGGTCGTTCAGAGAATCGGGAAAGACGAAGCGTGGCTCTGCAATCCGAAGAATCGGTCTACGAGGCGTTCAAGGTCGAACAGCGCGGGATCGATCTGATCCCCGCCACCGAGCGGCACATGACCCCGTCCGGCCTGTTCTGGCTGTGGGCCGGGGGCATCTGGAACGTCGAGTTCCTGGTGTACGGCGCCCTCATCATGACCTTCGGGCTGTCGTTCGGCCAGGCCGTCCTGGCCATCCTGGTCGGCAACGTCTTCTACTTCTTCCTGGGGCTGCTGAGCCTCCAGGGCCCCACAACCGGCACGACCGCCCTGATGGTCAGCCGGGCCCCGTTCGGGAGCAACGGGAACCGTCTGGTCGCCTTCTTCAACTGGGTGACCCAGGTCGGATTCGAGGTCGAGGGCCTGGCCCTGATCGTGCTGGTCACCGTGCAGATGTTCAACCACGAGGGTGTTCACAGCTCCACCGGGCTGAAAGCCGGCATCATCGTCGTGGCCGTGGCCATCCAGTTCGTGGTGCCGTTCCTCGGCCACGCCACCATCACCAAGGTGTTGCGCTGGCTGTCGGTGGTGTTCATCGTGCTCTTCGCGATCATGGCCGCGCTGGTGGTGCCCCACGTGGACCTGAGCCGGGTGCACCAGCACGCCTCGTGGGCCGACTGGACCACGGCCCTGGTGCTCCTGGTGTCGGCCGGCGGCCTGGGCTGGACCGAGAACGGCAACGACTACTCCCGGTACCTGCCCGCCTCGACGCCCCGGTCCCGGACGTTCTGGGCCGCCACCCTCGGCGGGGCGGTGCCGTCGATCGCCCTTGAGCTGCTCGGGGCTGCGGCCTTCGTGGTCAGCCCCACCCTGGAGAAGCTCCAGGGCCCGCAGACCTCGCAGGTTCTCAACGCCCTGCCCACGTCGTTCGCCTCGTGGTTCTTCTGGCCGTTCCTGATCCTGGCCATCCCGCAGCTGTTCGCCATCAACACCCTCGACCTCTACTCGTCGGGCGTCACCCTGCAGGCTCTCGGGGCGCCGGTGAAGCGGTGGGGGGCGGTCGTCATCGACACGGTGGTGGCCGGGGCGGTCACCGCCGTCGTGATCTTCAGCGGCAACTTCGTGGCCGACCTGTCGGGGTTCCTCGACTACATAGTGGTGTGGCTGGCCCCCTGGTTCGGGGTCGTCCTGGTGGACTACCTGCTGCGCCGGGGCCGCTACCACGCCAGGTCCCTGGTGGCCCGCCGCGGCGGCGTCTACTGGCGCAACGGGGGGGTCAACTGGAGGGCGATGGTCGCCCTGCTGGTCGGCGGCGCGGCGGCCCTGATGTGGACCGACGCCCTCTACTACAACCCGTCGTACATCGGCCCCATCTCGCACCGCACCAACGGCGCCGACTTCAGCTGGCTGATCGGCATCGTGGTGGGAGGGGTCGTCTACGCCCTCCTGGCGGCCCGCAGCGTCCGCGAGGAGGTCACCGGCGGGGCCCACGCCGAGGCCGAGCAGGACCTGGTCCTCGACCCGGCCTGACGACCCGGTCCGGTCCGGGCGTGTATCGCCCGCCGTGCCCGCTTTGCGACGCAGGTCGCCTCCCGGCGCGGACCGGAGATGTGGGAAACTGCCGTCGAGGAGGCGACCACGGGGGGCCGCCGCCGGGACAGTGACCAAGGGGGGACCCTGGAGTGAGCACCAACGGAAGCGGAAGCAGAACCACGCAGGTGGATGTGGTGGTGGTGGGAGCGGGGTTCTCCGGCCTCTACCTCCTGCACCGCCTGCGCCAACTCGGCCTGACCGCCCGGGCCTTTGACGCGGCCGCCGACGTCGGAGGCACCTGGTACTGGAACCGGTACCCGGGAGCCCGATGCGACATCCCCACGACCGACTACTCCTACAGCTTCGACCCGCAGCTGGAGAAGGACTGGACCTGGTCGGAGAAGTACGCCACCCAGCCGGAGATCCTGGCCTACCTGGGCCACGTGGCCGACCGCTACGACCTGCGCCGGGACATCACCTTCTCCACCCGGGTGGACTCGGCCGAGTGGGACGATCAGCAGGCGCGCTGGCTGATCCGCACCGACGGCGGGGAGGAGGTAAGCGCCCGCTTCTACGTGATGGCCAGCGGCTGCCTGTCGCTGCCCAAGCGCCCGGACATCGAAGGGGCCGACCGCTTCGCCGGCGAGGTGTACCTGACCGGGCGCTGGCCCCACGAGAAGGTGGACTTCACCGGCAAGCGGGTCGCGGTCATCGGCACCGGCTCGTCGGGCATCCAGTCGATACCGCTCATAGCCGCCGAGGCGGCCAGCCTGACCGTGTTCCAGCGGACGCCCAACTTCTCCATCCCGGCGCACAACGGCCCGGCCTCGGCGGAGCGCCTGGAGGCCCTGGCCGCCGACCGCGACGGGTACCGGGAGGCGGCCCGACGATCGCGGGGCGGGGTTCCCATGCCGGTCAACGAGCTGACGGCCGCGGCCGCCTCCGAGCAGGAGCGCCGGGAGCGCTTCGAAGCGGCCTGGGAGGCCGGGGAGCTCTTCTCCATACTCGGGGTCTTCGCCGACCAGGGCTACAACCTGGCCGCCAACGACGTGGTTGCCGAGATGATCAGGGAGAAGATCCGCTCCATCGTCGGCGATCCCGAGACGGCCGAGGCCCTCTGCCCCAAGGACCACCCCTTCGGCACCAAGCGCCCGTGCCTGGACAGCAACTACTTCGCCACCTACAACCTCCCCCACGTCCGGCTGGTGGACCTGCGCAAGCACCCCATCGCCACCATCACCGAGACCGGGATCGACACCGTCGACGAGTCGTTCGAGTTCGACTCCATCGTCTACGCCACCGGCTTCGACGCCATGACCGGCGCTCTCGTGGCGGTGGACGTCACCGGCCGGGACGGGATCACGCTCAAGGAGAAGTGGGCCGACGGCCCCTCCACCTACCTCGGTCTGACCACCACCGGGTTCCCCAACTTCTTCGCCATCACCGGACCGGGAAGCCCGTCGGTGCTCTCGAACATGGTCGTGTCCATCGAGCAGCACGTGGAGTGGGTGACCGACTGCCTGGCCTACATGCGCGACCACGGGTTCGAGACGGTCGAGCCGACCGACACCGCCGAGGACGGCTGGAACCAGCACAACAGCGACTGCGCCTCCATAACCCTCCACCCCATGGCCAACTCCTGGTACATGGGCGCCAACGTCCCGGGCAAGCCCCGGGTCTTCTACCCCTACATCGGCGGCGTGGACTTCTACCGGGCGGCCTGCGAGGAGGTGCAGGCCAAGGGGTACCTGGGCTTCCGCTTCGGCGGGCCGGGCGGCGGCCAGTGCCACGACGGGGTCATCAGGGAGCTGCAACCCGACGTCAACATGGTGCTCGACGTCATGGCCACCCTGGGGTTGCCTCCCCTCGAGTCCCTGCCGGCGGCCGATGCCCGGGCGTTCATGGAAGCCGCCGGGGCGCAGAACCCGCCCGGGCCGGAGGTCGGGGAGATCGTCGACGGGGTGCTGCCCGGACCGGCCGGCGACCTGGATTACCGGCTGTACCGGCCGGCGTCGCCGGGGCCCCACCCGGTGGTGGCCTACTTCCACGGCGGCGGCTGGGTGCTCGGCAGCCACGTCTCTGACGATCCGCTGTGCCGGGACCTGTGCGTCCGCTCCGACGCGGTGATCGTGTCGGTCAACTACCGCCACGCCCCGGAGGCCCGCTTCCCGGCGGCCGCCGATGACGCCTTCGCCGCTCTGCAGTGGATCGCCGCCAACGCCATCGAGCTCGGCGGAATCCCCGGGCAGCTGGCCGTGGCCGGCTGGAGCGCCGGTGGCAACGTGGCCGCCGTGGCCTGCCAGCTGGGCCGCGACAGCGGCGGGCCGGACATCGCCGGGCAACTGCTGCTGACGCCGGTCACCGACTGCACCTTCGACCGGCCGTCCTACCGGGAGAACGCCGACGGCTATGTGCTCACCAGGCCGCTCATGGAGTGGTTCTGGGACCACTACGCCGACCCGGACGACCGGGCCCACCCGAAGGCGTCGCCCATCCGGGGGGAGCTGGCCGGGCTACCCCCCGCGGTGATCGTGACCGCCGACTTCGACCCGCTGCGCGACGAGGGTCAGGCCTACGCGGCGGCCCTGGCCGAGGCCGGGGTTCCGGTGCAGCACATCCGGGCCCGGGGCCACATCCACACGTCGGTGCCCATGGTGGATGTGGTGCTGTCGGGGGCCTTCGTCCGGGAGGAGATGGCCGCGGCCCTGCGGGCGTTCTTCCCGGCGCCGGTCCGGGCCTAGACCGTCACCCGACCGGACCTGATCGAGGCGGTGGCCTCGGCGCTCATCGAGGTGAGCGCCGAGGCCATCGAGGGCCGCTTCGAGGCTCTGGCCGCCGGCGACGTGGCCATGAAGGCCCCCGGCGAGGTGGTCACGGTGGCCGATCGGGAGGCCGAACACCTCCTGACCCGGCGGCTGGTGGGACTCCTGGCCGCCCCGGTGGTGGGCGAGGAAGCGTGCTCCGCCCGACCGGAACTGCTGGACGCCCTGGGCTCGGATCGGGCCTGGCTGGTAGACCCGCTCGACGGCACCGCCAACTTCGTCTCCGGGTCGCCCGACTGGGCGGTGATGGCCGCCCTGGTCGAGCGCGGCGAGGCGGTGGCGTCATGGATCTGGCAGCCCCTGTCGCGGAGGATGTTCGTGGCGGAGCGGGGTGCCGGGGCCCGGCTCAACGGGACGCCCCTGACGGTCGGCCAGTCGGCGCCGGACCGCCCGCGCGGGGCGGTGCTGCGGCGTTTCCTCGGCGCCGAGACCCTGGGGCGGGTGGACAGCCCGGCGGTGCGCGACCGGCTGGGACCGGTCGGGCCGGGCCGCTACTGCGCCGGGGTGGAGTACCCCCTGCTGATCGCCGGTGACCAGGACTTCGTGGTGTTCTGGCGCACGCTGCCGTGGGACCACGTCCCCGGGGCCTTGCTCCTCGAGGAGGCCGGCGGGGTGGCGGCCCGCCCCGACGGCTCGGTGTACCGGCCGGCCGACCGGGCCGGCCGGGGCCTCCTGGCCGCTTCGAACCGGGCGGTGTGGGACCAGGTGAGGCAGACGCTGTTCGCCTGAGGCGGCCCCGGGCCGGGGCGGCTACTTCGAGGAGACCACCTTGCGGTACCCGGTCTCTATGCCCGAGAACACCACGAACACCGCCAGCCCGGCGGCCACCACCGCCAGGACCGCCACGCCCCAGGTGTAGCCGGACAGCCGGAGCAATTCGGCGTCGGTCCCATAGGACCGGCCCGGGTTGAACTGCACGGCCGACACCATGAGGAACAACCCCACCGGCATGAACACCAGCGCCCGGGCCGTGATGCCGACGACCCCGGCGGCACCGGCCACGGAACGGACCGGGCCCGGCGCCCGGTCCAGGTCCAGGCCGTCGCGGAAGTCCTGTCTGAGGGCGCCCCGGATCTGCTGGGCGCACACCACCAGCAGGATCACCCCCACCCCGAAGACGATGACCTGGCCGCCGGGTAGGCCGAGCAGTTCGGCGGTGGTCTTCTGCTGCTGCTGCTGCGACCCGGTGGCGTAGTCACCGGACAGGTACGACGCCGGCACGTAGGCCAGCCCGAGGTAGAACAGCCCCTGCAGCGCGGTCATCACCCGGCGGGCCTTCGAGACCGAATCGTCCCTGACCGCCCCCACCAGCCGGCCGACCCCGAACAGCACGAAGCCGAGCGCCACTGCGGCGATGGCCATCTTGCCGATCAGCGGCCGGCTGACCAGCGCCAGGGCCCCGTGGGCGTCCGCCTGGCGCTTCGAGCGGCCCCCGAGGAGGGCTATCTGGACGGTGATGCCGGTGAGGATGATGTAGAAGCCGGTACGGCCGGCCAGGCCCAGCCGGCCCAGTACCGACAGGCCCCGGGTCGCCTCCCGCCCGGTCCGGCCGGGCACGGCCAGGCGGACGGTCACGACGCCTCCGCCGCCACCCAGTTCTCGTCGGAGCGGCGGGCGGCCACGATCTCGCGCAGGTAGGCGGAACGGCTGAGCCACAGCGCCACGGCGGCCAGGAACAGCGGGGTGGTGAGCAGGACGAAGGCCATCTGCAGCCCGTGGGCAGTGGCCGCGGAGCCCGCCTCGGACGACTCGTTGACGCCCGACGCCAGGCCCCGGCTGGCTCCCCCGAAGGCCCCCGACACCAGCCCGTACACCAGGGGGGCCAGGCCCTGCAGCAGCTGGCGCAGGGCGGTGCGCACCGCCTCCGCCCGGCCCCACAGCTTGGACGGCATGATGTCCAGGCGGGCGGCGTCGACCGGCGGGTTGGTGGCCCCCACGCAGGCGGCGGCGACCAGGAACACCGGGACGGCGACGATGAGAGTGGTGGCCAGGACCCCGGGAACGAACGCCACCGCGGTAGCGGCGTAGGCCACCGCCCCGACGATCAGGCGGGCCGGGGTCCGGCCCCGGCGGATCATGGCATCGGAGATGCGCCCGCTCAGCACCACGCCGGCCAACGCCCCCCCTGCGACCAGGATGAACAGGACGCTGGCCAGGGACTGGCTGACCTCGTAGCGGTCCCGGAAGTAGAGGGTGGCGAAGGTCTCGAGCCCACTGAGAAAGAAGTACCCCAATCCCGACGCCGCTATGAGGGCCACGTTGGTGCGGATCCTCAGCACGTAGCGGGTGGCCTCCCACATGGTCATGTCGTCGGCCCGGGTGAGCACGGTGCCCGGCTCCGGTTCGGCTCCTTCCTCCTCCGCCTGCACTTCGAGCGGCGACGGGTCGGCCAGCGCCTCCAGCGCCTCCTCCTCCCGCCCCGAACCGTCCCAGCTGTCGTCGGTGTCGTCCTCGGTGACGATCTGGTCGTCACCGATGTGGAGGTAGGCCTGGCCGCCCCGGGCCGGCTCGGGCAGGTAGCGACGCAGCGCCCACACCAGCACCACGGCCGGCGCAGCCAGGACCCCCAGGGCCAGTCTCCAGCTGACGAGACCTGACAGTCCGCCCGCCACCAGGATGCCCAGGCCGGCGCCTATCAGCTCCCCGGTCAGCACGTATCCCCACAGCCGGCCCCGTTCCTCGCTCGGGAACAGGTCCCCCATCAGCGAGGCCAGCGCCGGGCCGGCGGCGGCGACCACTCCGCCCAGGGCCAGGCGGGACAGGAGCAGCATGGTGTAGTCGACAGACAGGGCGCTGACCACGGTGGCGACGGCCCACAGGGCCACTACCACCTGCAGCAGCCTGGTGCGGTTGTAGCGGTCGCTGATCCCTCCGACGGGCAGAGTGGCCACGCAGCCCACCAGGGTGGTGACCGTCACCAGCAGCCCCAACTGGGTGTTGCCGATGTGGAACGACCGCTCCAGGGGGGCGGCCAGCGCCCCCACCGCGCCCGTGTCGGCGGCCTGCAGGCCGAGGATGCAGGCCAGCATGATGATCACCCGGGCCCGGGCCGGACCGCCGACGAGGGCTTCGAAGCTGAAGTGACGACGTTCGGAACGCTCCGGCAAGCCCTCGGCCATGGCGCTCGCCGTCCCCGTCACCGGGCATTTTCTACCCCAAGCGGGACCGCAGCACACCGCGGCCGCTCAGGGCGGCGGTGCCATGATTGGCGGCGATGCCTCCCCCCGAAGACCCGGCCGGGTCCGATCACCACGACGGCCGCGACGAAACGGCGCGGCTGCTCGAAGCGGTCCATCAGCGCCTGCAGCGGATGGAGGAACTGATCGGCCCGGGGCTGGACGCCGGGCGATCAGTCGAGCGCGGCCTGGCGGCCGAGGTGCGGCCGGCGTGGCGGCGGGCCACCCGGGGGGAGCACCGGTTGCCGGTCCTGGTGGCAGTGGGAGTGGCCATAGCCCTGCAGGTGGCACTCCCCGGCCGGCTGGTCATCCGCCCGTCGTGGCTGCTTCCCGGTCTGGAGGGGCTGCTGGCGGTCGGGCTCCTGGTCGCCAACCCGGGCCGGATCGACCGGGCCTCGAACGCCCTGAGGGCGGCCAGCGTGGCCCTGATAGCCCTCATCTCGCTGGCCAACGCCTGGTCGTCGGCCCAGCTGATCAGCGGGCTCATCAGCGGGAAGAACGGCGACAACGCGTCGCTGCTCCTGGCCCGGGGGGCGAGCATCTATCTGACCAACATCTTGGTCTTCGCCCTCTGGTACTGGGAGTGGGACAGCGGCGGGCCGGTGGCCCGGGCCCGGGCCACCGGCCAGCACCCCGATTTCCTCTTCCCCCAGATGACCGCTCCGGAGCTGTCCCCGAGGGACTGGAAGCCCCGCTTCGTCGATTACCTGTACGTGTCGTTCACCAACGCCACCGCGTTCAGCCCGACCGACACCATGCCGCTGTCCCGGTGGTCCAAGATGCTGATGATGCTGCAGTCGGCGGTAGCCCTGGCCACCGTGGGGCTGGTGATCGCCCGAGCGGTGAACGTCTTGAAGTAGGGCCCGGCCTCAGATGGCGCAGGAGTCGTCGTCGCAGGCCCCGCCGGCGGACGGGACGACTACCGCCGGGCGGCGCTCCCAGGCCCGGCGCAGCACCTGCAGCACGGTATCGGGGTCCTGCGCGCCGGGGATGGCGAACGCCCGGTCGACGACGAAGAACGGCACTCCGGTGGCCCCCAGCGCCGCGGCCTCGGCCTCCTCGGCCCGGACCTCGTCGGTGAAGCGGGTACCGGCGAGCAGCTCCTCCACCTGCGAGCGGTCCAGCCCCTGCGCCTCGCCTATCGCGGTCAGCACGTCGGGGTCGCTCACCGGCTGGAACTTGATGAAGTAGGCGTCGAGCAGCGCCTCCTTCATGGCCGCGCCCTGCGCCGGGCCCTTCTCGTAGGCCAGGTGGATCAGCCGGTGGGCGTCGAGGGTGTTACCCCCCTGGGTGCGGGCCAGGTCGAACGCCAGCCCCTCGGCGGCGGCCATGCGGTCCATGTCGGCCAGCCGGGACCGGGCCTGCTCCACGGTCATCCCGTACTTGGCCGCCAGGTGGTCGGCCATGCCCCCGGAGCGGCGGAACGGGGCCCCGGGGTCCAGCTCGAAGCTCCGCCAGCGCAGCTCCACCTCCTCGGCGTGCTCGAAGCGGGCCAGCGCCGCCTCGAACCGGCGCTTGCCGATGTAGCACCACGGACACACCACGTCTGACCAGATCTCTACCAGCACGATGGGGGTGAACAATCGGGACGGCCCCGTTGTTCCGGGCCGGGGCCAGCCGGCTCAGCAGGCGCCGTGGCGGTGCTCCGGGCGAGCCAGGCGCGGGCCCCGGCGGGGCGGCCACGCCTCGGGCGTCAGCTCCAGGAGCCGCATGACCCGGTAGCGGTGGGGCCGCCACCGCTCGAGCAGGGCCACCGCCTCGTCCTCGGGCATCTGCCGCCCGGCCAGGCCCCAGCCGATCAGAGACCCCAGGTGGTAGTCGCCGACCGAGAGGGCGTCGGCGTCACCTAGGGCCCGGTGGCCGACCTCGGCGGCGGTCCAGCGGCCCACTCCCGGGATGGACATGAGCGCCCGGTACAGCGGCTCCAGTTCGCCTCCCGAGGCGGCGCCGGCCATCCGGTCGAGGCGCCCGGCCCGCCCGGCGGCGGCCGCGATCACCCGGATGGCGAACGGCTCCACCCCGGCCCTCCGCCAGTCCCATTGCGGGACGGCCGCCCAGTGCTCCGGGGCCGGAGGCACCATCATGCCGACCGGCATCATGGCCGCCGGCTCCGGCGGCCCGGGAGCCGGCTGGCCGTGCCGGCGCACCAGCCAGGCCCACGAGTGGGCGGCGTCGCGGCCCTGGATCTTCTGGTGCAGCACCGCCGGCACCAGCGCCTCGAACACCAGCCCGGTGCGGGGTATCCGAAGGCCGGCCAGCCGGCGCTCGGCGGCCCGCAGCAGCGGATGGCCGGCCCGGAATGTCTCGGGACGATCCTGGGCCCCGAGCAGGTCGGGCAGACCCTCCATCAGCTCCCCGGCCCCCGGGCCCCACGCCGACGCCCGCACCGCGCTCAGACCGCGCTCGTTGGCCAGGCGGTAGCTGACCGGACCCGAGGCCATGAGGCCGGTACGCCACAGGGCCCCGTCGGCGGCTACCCGGTGACACGGGTCGGATCGGCCCATCCGCATGGCCGACAGCGTCAGGCGGACGTCCACCGGCCACGGCGGGCGGAACACCATCTCCACCGGCCTATCCACGGGGCGACCCGGGCCGGCCGGTGTAGGGGCAGTGCCGGCAACCGCTCCCGCAGCAGGTCCGCCGCTGCCACAGGGTCCGGGCGGTCATCACGAACAGGCCGGTGGTCGGGTCCGGGTAGCCGGGCCGGCCCGAGATCAGGGCCCGGTGGTGGGCGTCGAGCACCGCCACGTAGTCGGGCCGGTCCGGGGCCAGGCGCTCCGGCAGGGGAATCGCCCGCTCCGGTGGCAGGGGTGGCTCCCCGCCCGGCCGGTCCCGGCTGCGGTCCAGCAGCCACCATGAGACCAGCCCGTGCGGACACACCCCGGCCGGGCCCACCGGGCAGCCGTCGGGACCGGAATCTGCCGGGGCCGGGTCGGGGGGCGCCCACCCCGGGTGGGCCCGCTCGAGCCACGCGTGGGTGGCGGACAGCGCCTGGAGCACCGAGCCGGTCACGGCCGTGCAGGGTACGCCCGGAGCGGCCCGGGCGGTCACGCCCGGTCGGGTGACGCCCCGGTCGGCCGGCCCAGGTGGTCGCTCAGCGCCTGCACGAACGCCTCGGCCGCCGGGGTGAAAGGGCGGTCCTTGCGCGACGCCAGCCCGACGGTCCTGGTCAGGGCCCGTTCCCGGAAGCGGACGGCCTGGAGCGGCCGGGCGCCGGCCACCACCGACTCGGGCACCACTGCCGCCGCCACCCCGGCGGCCGCCAGGGCCAGGGCCCCGTCCATCTCCAGCCCCTGCATGGCCATCACCGGGCTGAACCCGGCCTGCCGGCAGGCCATGAGGGTGGCCTCGCGCAGGTCGTAGCCGTCCTTGAACATCACCAGCGGCACCCGTTCCAGCTCGGCCACCCGGATCGACGGGCAGCCGGCCAGGGGGTGATCCGGGTTGACCGCCAGGACCAGCTCCTCCTCCATCAACTCCACCGTCTCCACCCACGGGCGGTCCACCGGGAGGATGACCACAGCCAGATCCATCTCCCCTTTTTCCAGGCGATCCACCAGATCCTGGGACCCGGCCTCGTGCACGGTCAGCTCCAGGCCCGGATGCACGGCATGGAAGCCGGCCAGCACCGGCGGCAGCAGGTTGGTGGTCAGGCTGGGGGTGGCCCCCAGCTGCAGCTTGCCGCGGCGCAGGCCGAGCAGGTCGCGCACTGCTGCCACACCGGCCTCGCAGTCCGCCAGCACCTGACGGGCCCAGGGCAGGAACACCTCCCCGGCGCCGGTCAGAGTCACCTCGGAGCGGTCCCGGTTGAACAGCGGGGCACCGAGCTCCTGCTCCAGGGCGGCCACCGCCGAGCTGATCGAGGGCTGGGCCACGTGCAGGCGGGCCGCGGCCCGGGTGAAGCGGCCCTCCTCGGCCACGCACACCACGTAACGGAGCTGCTGCAGCTGCACCCCTATAGGTTACGCCTATCGTTCCGAGAGGAAACCGGTCCTTTACCTACCGCACCGAGGGGCCTTAGGTTGATAACCGCCTAAATTTCCGCGTAACCCCGACCAGAAGGAGACCCCTTGGCTGCCCCCGTTGCGCCTCCCCCGACCCCCCAGATCAAACCGGGTCCGCGCGCCGCCATCAAGGCCCGTACGCTCCGCACCGACCGGTGGTGGCTGTCCCCGGCCATCTCGTTCGCCGTGCTGTCGTCTTTCATCGTCTACGCCACGTACGCGGCGTTCGTCAACGGCTTCTACTACGTCAAGCCCTACATCTCCCCGTTCTATTCCCCCTGCGTCGCCACCGTCTGCGGCGGCGACAGCCACCAGAAGGTCATGGGCGCCTCCGGCGTGCCCCACGTCGGCATCTTCGGCCCGTGGTGGGCCATCTCGCCGGCCATCATCATCCTGATCTTCCCGCTCGGGTTCCGGATGACCTGCTACTACTACCGGCGGGCCTACTACCGGGCGTTCTGGTTCTCCCCGCCGGCGTGCGCGGTGGCCGAGCCGCACCAGAAGTACAGCGGTGAGACCCGCTTCCCGCTCATCATGCAGAACATCCACCGGTACTTCTTCTACGCCGGCCTGGTGTTCAACGCCATCCTCACCTACGACGCCATCAACGCCTTCGTCACCCCCCGCTCGGCGGCCCTGGGTGGCGGCTACGTGGGCCTCGGCAGCTTCGTTCTGCTGGTCAACGCCATCCTTCTCTGGCTGTACTCGCTGTCGTGTCACTCCTGCCGTCACATCGTGGGCGGCCGGCTGAAGCACTTCTCGAAGCACCCGATCCGCTTCAAGTTCTGGGGCTTCGTCACCAAGCTCAACGCCCGCCACATGCAGCTGGCCTGGACCAGCCTGATCTTCGTGGCCCTGACCGACTTGTACGTCCGGCTGGCCGCCGCCGGCTGGCTCGGACACGGGAGGTGGATCTGATGGCCGAAGTCGAACGCCACCAGTACGACGTCATCATCGTGGGCGCCGGTGGAGCCGGCCTGCGGGCCGCCATCGCGGCCCACGACGCCGGGGCCCGCACCGCGGTGATCTGCAAGAGCCTCCTCGGCAAGGCCCACACGGTCATGGCCGAGGGCGGCATCGCCGCCGCCATGGGCAACCTGTGGCCCGAGGACAACTGGAAGGTGCACTTCCGCGACACCATGCGCGGCGGCAAGCTGCTCAACCACTGGCGCATGGCCGAGCTCCACGCCAAGGAGGCCCCCGAGCGGGTCTGGGAGCTGGAGCAGTGGGGTGCCCTCTTCGACCGGACCCCCGACGGCCTCATCAGCCAGCGGGACTTCGGCGGCCACCGCTACGCCCGCCTGGCCCACGTCGGCGACCGCACCGGCCTGGAGATGATCCGCACCCTCCAGCAGCGCACGGTGCAGCTCGGCATCGACGTGTTCATGGAGTGCACCATCACCCACCTGATGAAAGACGGCGACCGCATGTCCGGCGCCTTCGGGTACTGGCGGGAATCCGGCCGGTTCATCAGCTTCGAGGCCCCGGCCGTGGTGCTGGCCACCGGCGGCATCGGCAAGTCGTGGAAGGTCACGTCCAACTCCTGGGAGTACACCGGCGACGGCCACGCCCTGGCCCTGCGGGCCGGGGCCGGGCTCATCAACATGGAGTTCGTCCAGTTCCACCCCACCGGGATGGTCTGGCCGCCATCGGTGCGGGGCATCCTGGTCACCGAGTCGGTCCGCGGTGACGGCGGCATCCTCAAGAACTCCGAGGGTGAGCGGTTCATGTTCAACTACATCCCGGAGTTCTTCAAGGCCGAGACCGCCGACACCATCGAAGAGGCGGACCGCTGGTACGAGGACAAGAAGAACAACCGGCGGCCGCCCGAGCTGCTGCCCCGCGACGAGGTCGCCCGGGCCATCAACAGCGAGATCAAGGCCGGGCGGGGTTCGCCCCACGGCGGCGTGTTCCTGGACATCGCCAGCCGGCGCACGCCCGAGTACATCCAGAAGCGGCTGCCGTCGATGTACCACCAGTTCAAGGAGCTGGCCGGCGTCGACATCACCAAGGAGCCCATGGAGATCGGCCCGACCTGCCACTACGTGATGGGCGGTGTCGAGGTCGACCCCGACAGCGCCGAGTCCAGGGTGCCCGGGCTGTTCGCAGCCGGCGAGGTGGCCGGCGGCATGCACGGGGCCAACCGCCTCGGGGGCAACTCCCTCGGCGACCTGCTGGTCTTCGGCAAGCGGGCCGGCGAGTACGCCGCCAAGTACGCCACCGGCCTGACGTCCCGCCCGGCGGTGGCCGAGACGGACATCGACGCCGCGGCCAGCGACGCGCTGGCTCCGTTCAACACCGACGGCGGCGAGAACCCCTACACCGTCCACCAGGACCTCCAGCAGGTCATGCAGAACCTGGTGGGGATCATCCGCAACGAGGAGGAGCTGTCGTCGGCCATCAAGGAGGTCGACGCCCTGCGCCATCGCATCGACAACCTCTCGGTCGAGGGCCACCGCCAGTACAACCCCGGATGGAACCTCTCCATCGACCTGCGCAACATGCTGCTGGTCTCCGAGGCGGTGGCCAAGGCGGCCCTGGAGCGCAAGGAGAGCCGGGGCGGCCACACCCGCGACGACTACCCGATGACCGACTACGACTACTGGGGCAAGCGCAACCTCATCTGCGAACTGGGCTCCAGCGGCGAGATAACCACCCGGGAGCAGGCCCTGCCCGAACCCCCGGCCGAGCTGGCTGAACTGTTGGAGGATCACTAGATAAATGGGTTACGACCTGAAGCTTCGTATCTGGCGGGGCGACGCCTCCGGGGGCGAGCTGGTGGACTTCACCGTCCCGGTGGACGAGGGCGAGGTGGTCCTCGACGCCGTCCACCACGTGCAGGCCATGCGGGCCGGCGACCTGTCGGTGCGCTGGAACTGCAAGGCCGGCAAGTGCGGCTCCTGCTCCGCCGAGATCAACGGGCGGCCCCGCCTGATGTGCATGACCCGGCTGTCGGACTTCCCCCAGGACGAACCGATCACCATCACCCCGATGCGGGCGTTCCCGGTCATCAAGGACCTGGTCACCGACGTGCAGTTCAACTACGTCAAGGCCGCTGAGGTCCCGGCGTTCACCCCGACCAAGGAGCAGCCCCAGGCCCCGTTCCGCATGGACCAGGTGGACGTCGAGCGCTCGCAGGAGTTCCGCAAGTGCATCGAGTGCTTCCTGTGCCAGGACACCTGTCACGTGATCCGGGACCACGAGGAGAACAAGCAGGCCTTCTCCGGCCCCCGGTTCTTCCTCCGCTACGCCGAGTTGGACATGCACCCCAACGACGCCCTGGACCGCAAGAAGCTGGCCCAGGAGGAGCGCGGTCTCGGGTACTGCAACATCACCAAGTGCTGCACCGAGGTGTGCCCGGAGCACATCAAGATCACCGACAATGCCATCATCCCCATG
>JAKAXN010000307.1 GCA_021816565.1 Actinomycetes bacterium | reverse complement strand
GACGCCCTGTGCCGGATGCTCGACTTCGCCGGCCACACCGTGATCCGGGAGAACCACATCGGGGACTGGGGCACGCCTTTCGGCATGCTGATCGAGCACCTCCTGGACAAGGGGGAGGAGGCCGCCGCCCACGAGCTGTCGGTCGGCGACCTCGACACCTTCTACCGCCAGGCCCGGGTGGCATTCGACGCCTCGCCCGAGTTCCAGGACCGCAGCCGGCGGCGGGTGGTGCTGCTGCAGTCCGGTGACCCCGAGACGCTGCGCCTGTGGGGGATCCTGGTGGAGCAGAGCCTGGCCTACTTCGAGGAGGTCTACGCCAAGCTCGGCGTGCTGCTGACCCGCGACGACGTGGTCGGCGAGAGCTACTACAACCCGATGCTGCCCGAGGTGGTGGGCGAGCTGCGGGCCCGCGGGCTGCTGGTCGAGAGCGAGGGGGCCCAGTGCGTGTTCCCGCCCGGCTGGACCAACCGCGACGGCAGCCCGCTGCCGCTGATCGTGCAGAAGTCGGACGGGGGTTACGGTTACGCCACCACCGATCTGGCCGCCCTGCGGGACCGCTTCGGCCGGCTGGCCGCCGACCTGGCCCTCTACGTGGTCGGGGCCCCACAGGCCCAGCACCTGGCCATGTGCTTCGCGGTGGCCGGCGAGGCCGGCTGGCTGCCGTCGCCGGAGCGGGCCGTGCACGTGCCGTTCGGCAACATGCTCGGAGCCGACCGCAAGATGTTCAAGACCCGGGCCGGTGCCACGGTGAAGCTGGTCGACCTGCTCGACGAGGCGGTGTCGCGCGCCGCCGACGCAGTGGCGGCCAAGAACCCTGACCTCGACGCCGGGGAGCGGGCGTCGGTGGCCCGGGCGGTGGGGATCGGGGCGGTCAAATACGCCGACCTGTCCACCGACCGCATCCGCGACTACGTCTTCGACTGGGACCGGATGCTCAGCTTCGACGGCAACACGGCCCCGTACCTGCAGTACGCCCGGGTCCGCTGCCTGTCGATCTTCCGGCGGGGCGGCCTGGACCCCGCCGACTACCGCGCCGGCCAGCACCCGGTGGTCGTCACCGAACCGGCCGAGCGGGACCTGGTACTGGCCCTGCTCGAGTTCCCCTCCGCCGTCGAGGCCGCCCTCGAGACGTGGAGCCCGCACAAGCTGTGCACCTACCTGTTCGACACGGCCGGGCTGTTCACGACCTTCTTCGAGAGCTGCCCGGTGCTGAAGGCCCCCGATGAGGTGGCGCGCAACAGCCGCCTGGTGCTGTGCGCCATGACCGCCGCGGTGATCGGCCGGGGCCTGACGGTGCTCGGCATCGAGACCCCGGAGCGGATGTGACGGCCGTCCCGCCGGGGGGCGACCCGGCCCGGCCGGTGCGCACGGAGCGCCGCGGTGCGGTGCTGACGGTGATCATCGACCGCCCGTCGGCCCGCAACGCCCTCGACGGCCCCGCCGCCGCCGACCTGGCCGACGCCTTCAGGGCCTTCGACGCCGACGAGTCGCTGTCGGTGGCGGTGCTGTGGGGCTCGGGTGGCACGTTCTGCGCCGGCGCCGACCTGAAAGCCATGACCACCCCCCGCACCAATCGGGTGACCGACGAGGGTGACGGGCCCATGGGGCCCACACGGATGCGGCTGACCAAGCCGGTCATCGCCGCGGTGGCGGGCCACGCGGTGGCCGGGGGTCTGGAGCTGGCCCTGTGGTGCGACCTGCGGGTGGTGGAGGAGGACGCCACCCTGGGCGTGTTCTGCCGCCGGTGGGGGGTGCCCCTGATCGACGGCGGGACGGTCCGCCTGCCCCGCCTAATCGGGGCCAGCCGGGCCATGGACCTGATCCTGACCGGCCGCCCGGTGGGCGCCGACGAAGCCCTGCAGATCGGCCTGGCCAACCGGGTGGTGGCATCCGGGCAGGCCCGGGCCGCCGCGGAGGAGCTGGCCCGGTCCATCGCCGCCCTGCCCCAGGACTGCATGCGCCACGACCGGTTGTCGGCCCTCGAGCAGGAGGGCCTGCCCGAGGGCCAGGCGCTGACCGTGGAGCTGTCCCACGGGCGGGTCTCGCTGGCGTCGCCGGACCTGGCGGCCGGGGTGGAGCGCTTCCAGCGCGGCGCCGGCCGGCACGGGTCGGCGTCGTGACCGCCGTCGCGCCCCGCATCGCCGTGGGGCCGGCCCCCGGCCCCGGCCCCGGCGGGGACAGCCCGGGAGGCGGGTCGGCCTGGTCGGCCGATACCACCGCCTTCGCCGTCTCCGCGGTGGAGGCCGCAGGCGGGCGGGTGGTGGGCCTCGACCAGCCGGCCGACGGCCTGGTGTGGGTGTCGTCGCGCCATCTGGACCAGCTGCGGGCCGTGCTCGAAGCCTCCGAGACCATCCGGTGGGTCCAGCTGCCCTTCGCCGGGGTGGAGAACCACGTGGCCAGCGGCCTCATCGACGACCGCCACCTGTGGACCTGCGCCAAGGGCTGCTACGCCCGCCCGGTGGCCGAGCACGCCCTCATGCTGGCCCTGGCCGGCCTGCGGATGCTCCCCACCCGGATACCGGCCCGGTCCTGGGGGGCCGAGGGGGGCACCTCGCTGTACCGGGCGCCGGTGACGGTGCTCGGCGGCGGCGGCATCACCGCCGAGCTGCTGCGGCTGATGGCCCCTTTCGAGGTGGAGGCCACCGTCGTGCGCCGCCACCCCGAGCCCACGCCCGGCGCCGCCCGCACCGTCACGACCGCAGAGCTCGACGAAGTCCTCCCCGGCTCGCTGGTGGTGTTCCTGGCCCTGGCCCTGACCCCCGAGACCCGGGGCATCATCGGTCGGGACCGGATGCGGGCCATCGGCCCCTCCGGCTGGCTGGTCAACGTGGCCCGGGGTGGCCACGTGGACACCGGTGCCCTGGTCGCCGCCCTGGCCGCCGGGGAGCTGGGCGGGGCGGCCCTCGACGTCACCGACCCCGAGCCGCTGCCCGCCGGTCACCCCCTCTGGGACGCCCCGAACTGCATCATCACCCCCCACACCGCCGACACCTGGGAGATGGTCCGGCCCCTGCTGTCGGAGCGGATCTCGACCAACGTGGCCCGCTTCGCCGCCGGATCGGAGCTGGTGGGCGTGGTCGACCCGGGCGCCGGCTACTGACAGCGTGACCGGCCCGGGCTCCGGCGGTTCGTGGTGGCAGGAGGTCTGCGCCCGCTGCGGGCGGGCGTGGGACCTCTCCGCCCGCCTGTGGCGCTGCCGGTGCGGGGGCCTGCTGGACCTGGTCGGCCCGGTGGTCGATCCGCTGGCCGGCCTGTCGGCGCCCCCCGCCGGCCCGTATCTGCAGCGGTACCGCTCGGCGCTGCCGCCGGGGGGCGCCCAGGTGGACCTGGGCGCGGAGGTCACCCCGGCGGTGCCGGTCCGGCCCGGGGTGTGGGTCAAAGCGGACTACGAGCAGCCGACCGGGTCGTTCAAGGACCGCGGTGCGGCGGTGATGATCGGCGTGGCCGCCTCACTCGGGGTGGCGTCGGTGATGATCGACAGCAGCGGCAACGCCGGCCGGGCTGTCGCGCTCTGCGCGTCCCGGGCCGGCCTGGACTGCACCGTGTACCTGCCCGCCGGTACCGGCCCGGCCAAGGTGCGGGCCATCGCCGAATCCGGCGCGTCGGTGGTCGAGGTCCCGGGAGGGCGGCCCGCCGCGGCGGCTGCAGCGGTGGTGGCAGCCTCGGCGCCGGGGGCGCCGTTCTACGCCGGCCACGTCCACCAGTCTTCGTTCCACCACGGGGTGAAGACGCTGGCGTTCGAGCTGTACGAGCAGGTCCCCGACCTGGAGCACGGCACCGTGGTGGTCCCCGCCGGTAACGGCACCCTGGTCCTGGGGCTGTGGCTGGGCTTCGGGGACCTGGTGGCCTCCGGGCGGGCCGGGCGCCGGCCGGCCATCGTGGCGGTGCAGGCCGACAGGTGCGCCCCGCTGCTGGGGCCGCGGCCCGGCGGCCGGGCCGCTCCGGTCCTGGAATCCACCGCGGCCACGGGCATCGCCATACCCGACCCGCCCCGGGGCGCCCAGATCCGGGGGGCGGCGGTGGCGTCGGGGGGAGCGGTGCTGGCGGTCAGCGAGGACGACATCGCCGCCGCAACCAGCGAGCTGCACGGTCTGGGATTCCCGGTCGAGGCCACCGGGGCGGTGGCCTGGGCCGCCCTTCCCGCGGTGCGCTCGGCGCGCCCCGGGGGGGCCGGGGGCGGCCGTCCCGGTCCGGTGGTCGCGGTGCTGACCGGCCGGTCTAGTCCAGGCTGACCGAGTCCAGCCGGGCCGTCACCACGGCCCCGGGCGCCACCGGGAAGCGCCCGTCCCACCGGCCGACCGGCCGGTCCCGTAGGTCCACCAGGGTGCCGGTCCGGCCCGGCACGGCCACCTCCCGGGGGGTGGCAGAGGGGTTGAACACCCGCATCTCCACCGCCCCGGCCCGCCGGTGCAGCGCGGACACCGCGCAGCCTCCGAGGTCGACCTCCAGCCGGCTGCCGCGCCGTGGCAGGTGGCCGTGGCCCTCGGAATGGAACGGGATCAGCGGCGTCCACACCTCGTCGGCCAGACGGAACGGGTCCGGACAGCGGGACGCCAGGGCGTAGCGGGCGGTGACCCGGCCGGGCATCTGGGCGTCCTCCACCGGCAGAGGCGGCCCGGCCACGTTGGGCCGGGTGGGCAGCCAGGGCCTGGAGATGACCCCGGTGGCCCGCAGCAGGGTCAGCGCCAGGGACCGGCCGTCCGCCACCAGCTCGTACTCGAGCAGCCCGTCATGGGTGACGGTCAGGTCTCCGGCGGTCACGAACCTCCGGGAGGGGAAGGTGGCCAGGGCCGGCTCCAGCCGGCCGCCCTCCGCCCCGGGTCCCCGCTCCACGGCCGCGAAGGCGCACTCCGCAGTGGTGCCGGGAGCCGGCCCGGCCAGCGGGAACAGCACCCGCACCCGGTGGTCCCGGCTGCGGTTGTCGAACGACGTCTCGACCCGCACCACCGCCTCCCCGGCGCGCAGCTCGACGTCGGACACCACCTCCGCCGTCTCCAGGCGGGGGGAACGGGCCGCAGGCCGCCCCGGGTCCCGGGTCGCGTCGGCCAACCCGGCCGGCCACCGGTAGCGGCGCCGGATCCGGACCGACCCCCTCAGCGGCCCCCGCTCCAGTACCTCCAGCATCACCTCCGCCGGTTCGGTCACCGGGGCGGCCCCCGGTACCGGGGCGAAATTGTAGGTGTCGCCGGCGTCGCCCTCCTCCGCGATCAGGTTCTGGCCCGCCACCCCGTCCAGGCTGAACGTGCCCGTGACCGGGTCGATCTCGATCCGCACCAGCCCGTTGTCGAGGACCGGGCCGTCGCCGACCGTGACCCCTGTGGCGCGGCGGTCGGGCACCGCCTCCGACCAGCCCCATCCGGGAACGTCGGCCACCCGTGCCAGGACCCGCTGCCACGCCGCCCGGCGCACGGTCACGGACAGGGGCTGGCCGCGGCCGGCCCCGGCCCGGGCCCACGCCTCGGCCATGGTGGAGGTCAGGAGCCGCTCGGCGGGCCGGGTCGGGTCGTGGTCCAGGGTCAGCTCGAGGCCGTCCGGCCCCGTGGAGAGGGACGCGGCCACCGCCCGGCCGGACGGGCCCAGCCAACCCCCTCCGGCCAACCGCCCCACCATGGCGGCCAGGTCACCTCCGGTGCCCATCAGCCGGTGCCGGCCGGCCGGCACCGCCTCCAGCTGCTGGGTGCCCGGCGGCGGCTCCGTGCCGGCCAGCAGAAGCTCCACCAGCCCGCCGCGTGGGTGGGGGAGGGGGTTGAGCACCGCCGGCCCCGGCCCGGCCAGGGCCACGCCGGCGATGGCCACCGAGCGGTCCACCGAGTCCGCGGC
>JAKAXN010000306.1 GCA_021816565.1 Actinomycetes bacterium | reverse complement strand
GGGCGGTGGTCCACCGGCCCACCTCGGCCAACGTGGCCTACACCCTGGCCCTGGTGCTGTCGGCCAACCGGTCGGCCATACCGGAGGTGGCCCGGGCCATCCGGGAGTGCGAGCCGGCCTGCGCCGCCCTGTGCGCCGAGCGGCGGGACCGGCGCCGGCAGGTCGTGCCCCGGCTCCGGGCCCTGCAGAAGGAGGCGATGGACTCGGTCGGAGACCTCTTCGCCGCCACCAGCCTCTCACGGCAGTTCCACGAGGCCATCGTCGCCCTCTGCGGCAACGAGCCGCTCATCGTCATCATCGGGGCCCTCGAGAAGCTCTGGTCCAGCCACGAGCGGGGCTGGGCCGACCAGTCCCGCCACAGCGGGTCGGTCCCCGTCGAAGAGCGGCGGGCCGCGCTCGAGACCCACGCCCACATGATCGACCTGATCGCCGCCGGGGAGGCCGATGAGGTCCGGGATCTCAGCCGCCGGCATCTCGAGGCCGTCCAGGCCTACCCCAGCTCCGGGCCGGCGGTGGACCTGTCCGTGCTCCGTGAGCAGATGGGCTGAGCCGAGCCCCTACCCCAGGCTGCGGTACACGGCCGCGGCCAGGTCGGCGGCCCGGGTGTCGTCGAGGTCCAGGCGCATCCGGTTCATGGCGTAGCCGAAGCCGATCCGGGCTACCGGATCGGCGAACCCCAGCGACCCGCCGGCGCCGCCGTGACCGAACGAGCCGGCGCCGCAGGCGGGCGGCAGCGACGGCCCCACCATGTAGCCCAGGCCGAAGGCGGTGGGGATGGTGAGGATCTCGTCGGGCCCCTCGGCCTGGGTGGCGGCCGCCCGGGCCGCGGTGTCCCGGTCGAGCAGGCGCCGGCCGCCCACCTCGCTGACACACGACGCGTACATGCGGGCGAGTGACCGGCCGTCGGTGATCATCCCCGACGAGGGGATCACCGCGCTGCGGATGCGGGCCGAGTTCCACATCTCGTCATAGCGGAACAGCCCCGACGGGCCGGTGGCCACTCTGGCCTGGAGGGAGTCGGGACCGAAAAGCTGCGCCAGGTCGATACCCGACGGCCCCGGCGGTAGCAGCGTGGCGCACCGGCTCTGCTCCTGCTCGGGCATCCCCAGCCACAGGGACAGCCCGAGCGGCTCCACCACCCTCGACCGCAGCACGGTCTCCGGTGGCTGCCCGGCGACCCGGCGCACCAGCTCGCCGGTGAGCCATCCGAAGCTGCGCATGTGGTAGCCGTGACGGGAGCCCGGCTCCCACTGCGGGGCCGCCGAGGCCAGGGCGGCGACCACCGGATCCCACGACAGCGCCTCCTCCAGGGTGAAGCGTCCGTCGATGGCCGCCAGCCCGGCCTGGTGCGACAGCACCTGCCGCACGGTGATGTCCTGCTTGCCGGCGGCGGCGAAGTCCGGCCAGTAGCGGGCCACCGGCTGGTCCGGGTCCACGCTGCCGTCCTGGATCAGCAGGTTGACCAGGGTGGCCATGGCCCCCTTCGAGCAGGAGAACACCCCGACGACGGTCTCTTCGACCCACGGCCGCCCGGTCCCGGGGTCGGCCAGGCCGGCCCACAGATCGACCACGGGCCGCCCGTCCCGGTACAGCGCCACGTTGGCGCCCACGTCACCGCTGAGCTCGAAGTTGGAGCGGAAGGCGTCCGCCACCGGCCCGAAGCCCTCGTCGGCGAAACCGTGGACCTCCATGGCCGCCGACAGTACCGCCCGCGGCTCAGGCCGGGACCGGGCGGTCCCGTCGCCAGGTCAGGACCACGCCGAGGGCGAGCGCCCCGAGGATGACGTCGGCGACGGTCATGAACTGGTACTGGGTCCGCTCCCCGCACGGCCGGCCGGTGAGCGGGTAGGCCGTCCGGGCCGGTCCGTGGACGAAGCCGGACCCGAGCGGGGCGCCGCAGGTGTAGGTGACCGTCTGGGGCGCCACCCCGGACGGGGGGTTGGTCTGGGCGCTCCACGCGTAGGAGGACAGCCCGTGGTAGATCACGAAGCCCAGGAACAGGACCAGCCCGGCGATGAACGTCTTTCGAGCGGTGGACAAGGCCCCCGAAGTTTACCGCCTGACGGTGCGGCTCATGGCCGCGCACGGCCCCTTCCGGGCGGGCCCGGGGCGGCTCCCCCGGCGCGTGACCCGCCGGCCCGGGAGCCCCCGTCCCGGGCCTGAAACCGCCCATGACCTGGGCATTTGTCCCTCGCTCCGGTCTGGGAGGCGTCTGCTACAGTTCTGCGCCGAGGAGAGGTGCGAGAGCGGCCGAATCGGACTCACTGCTAATGAGTTGACTTGGGAGACCGGGTCCGGGGGTTCAAATCCCCCCCTCTCCGCTCGACATAGCCGGGGGGCAGACTGGCGCCGGCCGGGATAAGGGGACCTTGGGCTCTTTGCCGGTCTCCACCCGGGCGCCACCATCGCCTGCACAGCGGTTCGTCGACCAGTCAAGGAGGGCCGCCGTGCGCAAGGACCCGGCTGCCGGCGATCTCTCCCTCGAGGAGTGCTGGGGCCTGCTCCGCCGCTCCTCCCTCGGTCGCCTGGCGCTCTCGGCCCGGGCCCTCCCGGTGATACTCCCGGTGCAGCACCGCGTCGACGGGGGGACCATCGTGATGTGCCTGGGGAGCGAACCCCCCTTCGACCCGGTGGTCGACGATGTGGTGGCCGCCTTCGCGGTGGAGTCCATCGACCCGGGCACCTCGACCGGGTGGACGGTGCACGTCCAGGGGATGCTGACCGGGGTGTCCCGCCTGGACGGGACCGACCGCTGCCCGGTCGGCGCCGGCCTGGTGATCGGCATGGAACCGGTGGTGGTGACCGGCTGGCGCCTGCAGCTGTGCCCGCTCAACGCCGCCGACCACTGGCCGCTGCCCACCGAAGCGTAGGGATCCCGGCTCGGCGCGTCGGTCCCGGTCAGACCCCTCCCCGGTCGACCAGCCACACCCGGGCCTGGGCCCGGGGCCGGACCACCACCTGGTCGATGTCCACGTGGCTGGGCCGGGTGGCGGCGAAGGCGATCACGTCGGCGATGTCCTCCGCGCTCAGCGGCCGCAGCCCCTCGTACACCGCGTCGGCCCGGGACCGGTCGCCCTCGAAGCGCACCAGCGAGAACTCCGTCTCCACCAGGCCCGGGTCGATCTCGGTGACCCGTACCGGCTGCCCGTTGAGCTCGATGCGCAGCACGTCGCTCACCGCCCGGGCGGCGTGCTTGGCGGCGTTGTACCCGGCGCCGCCCGCGTAGGGCTCGAAGGCCGCCACGGATCCGATGTTGATCACGTGCCCGTCGCCCGAGCCGATGAGGCGGGGCAGGAGGGCCCGGGTCATGCGCATCAGCCCCATGACGTTGGTCTCGTACATGGTCCGCCACTTGTCCTCGTCGGCGGAGGCGACCGGGTCGAGCCCGAGGGCCCCGCCGGCGTTGTTGACCAGGAGCCGGCAGCCGTCGCCCACCCCGGCGCAGAACGAGTCGACCGATTCCTGGTCGGTGACGTCCAGGGTGATGGCCCGGGCGGTCCCGCCGATCTCGGTGGCCAACTCGGCGATGCGCTCGAGCCGGCGGGCGCCGAGGACCACGTCGAATCCCTCGGCGGCCAGGCGCCGGGCGGTGGCCGCCCCGATCCCGCTCGATGCTCCGGTGACGACGGCCGTTCCTCGATCAGTCATGGGACGAGGCTACGGAAAAATCCGGAACGAAAGAGATGGGCCGGTCCCCCCGAACCGACCCATCCCTCACTCGTTGCCGAGTAGTACCCCGGCGTGCGACGTTGCTGCCAACCAGCTGCGACCTGAGTGCGTCATCGGGGTACGCCTCTGATCGTAGGGACCGCACCCTCACGCGGAAATGGCCCATTCGGGGCATTTACCGGGCCCGGCCGCACTAGGCCGGACAAGGGCACCAATTCGGACTAGCCCGCTGATCGCCGGGCCGGCGGCAGGGGCGCTTGGCCGTTTGCCCGGCTGCGGGGGGATACTGGAGGGGTGCAGAAGAGCGACGTCGACCGTCCCCCCCAGACGGAGCGACCCCGCCGGCCGAGGAAGGCCTACCCGCTCAAGTGGGTGATCGTCGCCCTGCTGGCCCTGGGCGTGGTGGTCATCGGCGGCCCCTGGCTGTTCTTCAACGTGGTGGAGTCGCCCACCCCGTCGAAGCTGCAGCTCCCGACGGTCACCGGGGCGTCCGCCTCGGTGGTTCCCGGCCCGGTCAGCGGCACCTGGAAGATCGGTGCCGGCTCGGTCGCCGGCTACCGGGTGCACGAGTCGCTTTTCGGCCAGTCGCACACCGCGGTGGGCCGGACCTCCAAGGTGACGGGCGGCATGGTCATCTCCGGCACCCGGGTCACCGCCGCCCAGTTCACCGTCGACATGGCGAGCATAAAGTCCGACACCCGTTCACGCGACGCCCAGTTCGACGGGTTCATCATGGATACGGCCAGCTACCCGCACGGGTCGTTCCAGCTGACCCGTCCCATCGACCTGGGCCAGGTCCCGGCGATCGGCCGCACCGTGTCGGTGCCGGCGACGGGGAACCTGACGCTGCGGGGTGTCACCCGTCAGGTGACCTTCGAGCTCAACGCCGAGCGGCTCGCCTCGACGATCGACGTGAGCGCCGAGATACCGATCACCTACAGCCTGTGGCACATCCCCAACCCCAGCTTCGCGGTGGCCCAGCTGGGCCGGACCGGCACCATCGAGGTGCTGCTCCACCTGGTCCCCCAGACCTGACGCCGGCGGCGTAGCGTCGGGCCATGGCCGATCCGGACCTCACCTACCGCACCGCTTGTGACCTGGCCGCTGCCATCAGGTCGAAGGAGCTGAGCCCGGTCGAGCTGCTCGACGCCTGCCTGGTGCGCGTCGACGCGGTCAACGACCGGCTCGACGCCGTGGTCTGGCGCAACGACGACGAGGCGCGCGCCGCGGCCCGGGCCGCCGCGGATACAGTCGTCGGGAGCGATCCCGGGGAGCTGGCGCCGTTCCACGGGGTGCCCATCCCCATCAAGGATCTGACCCCGGTGGCCGGGTGGCCGGTGACGTTCGGATCGAACGCCGCCCCGGCCGGCCCCTCGGACGAGAGTGCCCTGGTGGTCGAGGCGTTCCAGCGGGCCGGGTTCGTGCTGGCCGGCCGGACCAACACCCCGGAGTTCGGCCCCATCACCGCCGCGGAGAACCTGCGGTACAGGATCAGCCGCAACCCGTGGAACACCGATCACACTCCCGGCGGGTCGAGCGGCGGCGCGGGAGCGGCCACCGCTGCGGGGATGTTCCCCGTGGCCCACGGCAACGACGGGGGCGGCTCGATCCGCATTCCCGCCTCCTGCTGTGGCCTGGTGGGGCTCAAGGTCAGCCGCGGCCGGGTCCCGTCCCGGGTCAACAGCTGGGAAGGCGGGGCGGTGGAGGGCGTCGTCACCCGCGACGTGGCTGACACCGCAGCCATCCTCGACGTGATCTCCGGTCCGGACCGGGGGGCGTGGTACAACGCCCCGGCCCCGTCCCGGCCGTTCCGCGAGGAGGTGGGCGCCGATCCCGGTCGGCTGCGCATCGGCCTGCTCCAGCAGGCCCCTTTCGGGCTGCCGGTCGATCCGGTCTGCGCCGACGCCGCCACCGCCACCGGCGCTGCTCTGGAGGGCCTGGGCCATCACGTCGAGCCGGTCACCTACGAGGTGCCCGACGAATTCCTCGGGGCCTTCCTCAACGTGGTCAACACCGGTCTGGCCGACTACGAGGACGTGGACTGGGAGCGGACCGAGCCCCACATCCGGGCCAACCGGCGCCAGGCCCTGGCGGTCGACAGCTTGGCCTATGTGGCGTCGGTGCACTCCCTGCAGCGCTTCACCCGCAAACTGGTGGACC
>JAKAXN010000305.1 GCA_021816565.1 Actinomycetes bacterium | reverse complement strand
GGGCGGCGGCCAACTGGCCCGGCTGGCCGATGCGTGGGGCGCCCCCCGGATCCCGGTACCGCCCGGGATCCCCCAGCCCCGGGCGGCGCTGGGCGCCATGCTCGTACCGCCGCTGGTGGTGCTGGACCATCTGGGCCTGTACCGGGGCGGCCGGTCATGGATATCGGCGGCCCTGGAGCAGATGAAGCGGCGTCGCGACCAGATCGAGGCGGCCGGGGATTCGAGCGAGCCGGCCGTCATCGCCCGGCGGATCGGCCGCACCATGCCCCTGATCCAGGGGGGCGGGGCCCTCGGGGCCGCGGCTGCGCAGCGGTGGAAGACCCAGATCAACGAGAACGCCAAGACCGCCGCCTGGTGGTCGGTGCAGCCCGAGCTGTGCCACAACGAGGTGTGCGGGTGGGGGCAGAACGGAGATGTCACCCGGCAGCTGGTCACCGCCGTGCTGCTGCGCCACGAGGACGAGCACCCGCAGGTAGGCCGGCGTTTCGATCTGGTCGGCGAGATGATGCGGGAGGTGCTGGCCGATGTCATCGAGGTCCAGGCGGCCGGCGAGGGAGACCTGGCCCAGCTCCTCGACCTGGTGCTCACCGGCGACTACGCCTCCCTGTGGCTGGCCGCCGAGACCGGGGTGGACCCCGGGCCGGTGCCGGTCCTCGGTGAGCTGAAGGCGGCCCTGGCCGGCTAGAGCGGACCGGCCTGGTCGGAGCAGCCCGACCGGGGTAGCCTTCCGTCAGGGCCTCAGCGGGTCTGTGGTTGAAAGTCGATGCCAGTCGCAGGCGAAACGACCCACGTAAGGCAGCCCCGGCTGCTGATCATGGTGCGGCTTAGAAGTAAGTCCTGGAGCCCGGTGCGGGCCGCAGGGGCCCCGGGGGTTCCAGGCGGGTGTGGGGTCAAAGACCAGGTCAGCCGCTGAGGCCTCACCCTTTCTAGCTACTCACATGGACTACCTTCGGGCTCCGTGAATGAATCGACCGACGACCAGGTCATACGCGTCCTCATCGCAGATGACCAGGCGTTGTTCCGAAGGGGCTTGTACGTGGTGCTCGGCACCGAGGAAGACATCGACGTGGTGGCCGAGGCCGAGGACGGGGCCGAGGCGGTGGCCAAGGCCGAGGAGATGGCCCCCGACGTGGTGCTCATGGACGTCCGCATGCCCCGGGTCAACGGTATCGAGGCGGCCCGACGCATCCGGGAGATCCTGCCCTCCACCAAGATCTTGATGCTCACGGTCTCCGATGAGGAGGACGACCTCTACGAGGCCATCAAGGCCGGGGCCAACGGGTACCTCCTGAAGGAGATCTCCGTGGAGGAGGTCGCCTCGGCCATCCACTCGGTGATGCAGGGGCAGAGCCTCATCTCCCCCTCCATGGCCTCCAAGCTGCTCAACGAGTTCAACTCGCTGGCCCGCATGGCCGCCGAGCGGGAGCAACTGCCGGCGCCGGTGCTCACCGCCCGCGAGCTGGAGGTCCTCAAGCTGGTCGCCCGGGGCATGAGCAACAAGGACGTGGCCGACGAGCTGTACATCTCGGAGAACACGGTGAAGAACCATGTGCGCAACATCCTGGAGAAGCTGCACCTGCACTCCCGGATGGAGGCGGTGATGTACGCGGTGCGCAAGCGACTGCTCGACCCCCACGACTAGCCTCCGCCACGGGGCGGCGTCGGGAGGGGGGTAGGTGTCGTCAGAGGTCCGGGCTGCTGTGGCAGGTGTGACCGGCCGGCGAGCCACCGACCGGATGGCGTGGGTCCGTTCCCACCGCGGTCTGCTGGTCCACCTGCCGGTGGCCATCATGATCGGGGCGTACGTGTTGCGCTTCGCGTCGCTCAGCATCAGCGTGTTCGACGGCTACGGCGACCCGCCGTTCGACATGGCCCTGTTCGATCAGGGGATCTGGCTGCTCAGCCGGTTCCACGCCCCGTTCGTGACGGTGATGGGCCGGGATCTCTTCGGGGACCACACCTGCTTCGTCGTGCTGCTGGTGGTCCCGCTGTACTGGATCTGGCCCCACGCCCAGCTGCTCCTGGTGCTCCAGACCCTCCTCCTGGCCGGGGCCGCCGTGCCCGTCTACCTGGTGGCCCGGAGGTACCTCGAGTCCACCGTGCTGGCCACCGCCATGGTGGCGGTCTACCTGCTCAACCCGGCCCTGCAGAACGGCAACCTCGAACAGTTCCATCCCGAGGCCTTCTCGGTGATGGGGATAGCTCTGGCCATCTACGCCGCCCTCGAGTGGCGACCGCTGCTGCTGGTCGCCGCGGTGGTGGTGTGCCTCCTGGTCAAGCAGGACGCCGGCATGCTGGTCATGCCGCTGGGCCTGTGGGTGGCGTGGCGACGGAACCTGAAGTGGGGGACAGCCATATTCGCGGCCGCCGCGGCGTGGCAGTTCATCGCCTTCGAGGTCATCATCTACGCCTTCCTGGGCACCACCTCGTTCCAGGCCAACCGGATCCCCTTCGGGGGGATCGGGGGGGTTTTCCGGACCTTCCTCCTCCACGCCACCACCTTCTGGCGTTACGCCCTGAGCGGGCAGCGCCCCTTCTACTTCTGGCAGATGGGGGTCTCCACCGGATGGGCGTTCCTGCTGGCGCCGGAGATCGCCGCAGTGAGCGTGCTGAGCTTCCTGGAGAACTACCTCAGCGAGTTTCCCTACCAGCACCAGATCCTCTACCACTACTCGCTGCCCCTGGTGCCGGTGCTGGTCCTCGGCACCGTCTGGGCCATCTCCCGGCGCCGCCACGTCGCCGCCCGCTCCGCGCTGGCCGGGGTCAGCCTGGTGTGCGCCTTCGTGTCGTGCGTGGTGTGGGGCCTGGCGCCGTTCTCGGTGCACAGATACCCCCACTGGAGCCCGGCCAGCCCGGAGGTGCGGGCCATCAACGAGGTGGAGAAGGCCCTACCCCCTCACGCCGTGGTGTCCGCCTGGTACCCCTACGTGGCCCACATCGACCACCGGGTCCGGGTGTACATGTGGCCGACCCCCTTCTACGCCGTCGACTGGCACCTGTACCACCATCCCGGGGCCCGGCTCCCCTTCGCATCCCAGGTGCAGTACCTGTTCCTCCCGGCCGGAGGCGGGGGCAGCCCGGCGGTGTTGCGGTCCATCGCCGGCCAGTTCCGCGTGGTGGATCACGTGGGCGACGTGTACCTGTACCGGAGGGCTGCGGGCGGGGCCGGCTGAGCGGCCACCCGCCGGTACAGCGCCCAGCCGGCCGCTGATCCGACCAGGCGGAACTGGCGGGCTATCGAGTCGAACACCTCGGCATCGATCCCCAGCCGGTATCTGGGGATCACCAGGTACCCGACGGTGGCCGCCGCCGGGAGCCGCTGGCCCTCCTGCCGGTACAGCCCCCACAGGGTGGCCCGGAACGGTGTGGGCCACTGGTAGGCGCCCCTGCGGTGGGTGAGATGGGCCACGATGGGCCACGATGCGGAGACCACGGCGTGGGGTGGGACCTCCCTGAGCAGGGAGTTGACCGCCTCTACCGCCGGGCTGGAGGGGCCCGGGTCCGGGAAGGCGGTCTCCAGCGAGAAGGGGGCCAGGCCCCACACCACGCACGAGATGACCGACGCCGTGCCCACCGCGGCGGTGGCGACCCAGCGGGCCGCCCGGCGCGGCAGGCGGCCCACCGCCACCGCCGTGCCCACCGCCAGCACCGGTACCAGGGCGAGCGAGTAGTGGTAGTAGATGCGGTGCATATAGGGGAAAGTGCTGATGACGTTCTCGGCCAGCGTCGCCAGCCCGATGGCCGCCACCTCGGGGCTCACCAGGAACACCCACCCGTAGGCCGCACCCATCTGCCACACGTACCAGGGCCGGTTGTCCGCAGCCAGGTACGAGAAGAACCTCCCGGCGTGGACGAAAGGGGTGCTGAGCAGCCCCCACACGCCGCCGAAGGGTAGGCGGCCGGTGTAGAAGGAGGTGGTACCGAGCAGCGACTGGATCACCACCTCGTAGGCGAAGATGGCGTAGGCGACCGCCCCGGCGGCCAACCGGAGGCCCAGTTCGCGGTCGCGGCGCAGGGCCACCCAGATCGCCAGGGGCACGACGAGCAGGGCCGTGTCCTCCTTCACCAGCAGGCAGCCGACGGCCGCCGCCACCAGCAGCCGAGGGTGCCACTCGAGCGCCGCGAACAGGGCTACGGCCACGAACAGCACGAGGAACGACTCCGGGTGGAACTGTTCCAGGTTGCCCTGCTGGAGCGCCGGGTCGAGCAGGTACGCCCCGGCCAGGACCGTGGCCACGGTGATGCTGCCGCTACGGCGGCGGGCCACCAGGTAGACCGGGACCGCAGCCCCGGCCAGGAGGGCGGTCTGGAGCACCAGGAGGGTCTGCGCGGCCGGGGCGATCCAGTAGAGGGGGACGGCCAGCAGCAGCACGAAAGAGGTGTGGTCCCCGAACAGGTCCCGGCCCATCACCGTCACGAACGGGGCGTGGAACCGGCTCAGCAGCCACACCCCCTGGTCGAATATCCCCATGTCGTATCCGGGGGCTGCGTAGGCGTCGTAGACCTGCACCGACAGGTCCGAGAACCACGCGAAGTAGGCCCCGATGAGCAGCACCAGGGGGAGATGGGGGAGCAGACGGCGAAGCATCGCGGGTGCCGGCCGGGTGATGGTGCCGGAGCGGCTCGCGACCACGGCCAAGGGTAGCGAGACTTCTCCGGGTCGGGCCGCCGGTAGGATTGGTCGTCCATGCGAGTTCAGGAGCATGCATGAGCGTGTTCAGCAAGATTCTGCGGGCCGGCGAGGGCCGCAAGGTACGGGCCCTCAAGGCGCTCGTGCCCGACATAAACGCGCTCGAGCCGGAGATGGAGGCCCTCTCGGATGAGGAGCTGGCCGCCCAGACCGTCCGGTTCCGGGAGCGGCTCGGCAACGGCGAGGACCTCGACGATCTGCTCATCGAGGCTTTCGCTACCGTGCGCGAGGCGGCCAGGCGGACCATCGGCCAGCGGCACTTCGACGTCCAGCTGATGGGGGGCGCGGCCCTCCACCTGGGCGGGATCGCCGAGATGAAGACCGGGGAGGGCAAGACCCTCGTGTCCACCCTGCCCGTCTACCTCAATGCGCTGGCCGGCAAGGGCGTGCACGTGGTCACGGTCAACGACTACCTGGCCGGGCGCGACGCCGAATGGATGGGACAGGTCCACCGCTTCCTCGGGCTGACGGTCGGGCGGGTCTCCCCCGACATCGATGACTGGCAGGCCAAGAAGGAGGCGTACAACAGCGACGTCACCTACGGGACCAACACCGAGTTCGGATTCGACTACCTGCGCGACAACATGGCCCGGGCGCTCGAGCACATGGTTCAGCGGGGCCACCACTTCGCCATCGTCGACGAGGTCGACTCCATCCTGATCGACGAGGCCCGGACCCCTCTCATCATCTCCGGCCCCTCGTCGGAGTCAGCCCGGCTCTACTACCAGTTCGCCGGCGTGGCCCGCTCCCTGACCCGGGAGCTGGACTACGAGGTCGATGAGGAGAAGCGCACGGTCGCCCCCACCGAGGAGGGCATCGAGAAGGTCGAGAAGGCCCTGGGCATCGACAACCTCTACGACCTGGTCTCCTCCAACTACGTGCACCAGCTCACCCAGGCCCTGAAGGCCAAGGAGCTCTACAAGCGGGACAAGGACTACATCGTCGCCGACGGCGAGGTGAAGATCGTCGACGAGTTCACCGGCCGGATCCTGGAGGGCCGGCGGTGGTCGGACGGTCTGCACCAGGCGGTGGAGGCCAAGGAGCGGGTCAGCATCAACCAGGAGAACCACACCTGGGCCACGGTGACCCTGCAGAACTACTTCCGCCAGTACGAGAAGCTCGCCGGCATGACCGGCACGGCCG
>JAKAXN010000304.1 GCA_021816565.1 Actinomycetes bacterium | reverse complement strand
AGCCCCTCGGCCTCGAGCGGATCGCCAGCGCGGTGCGCTCCGCCGGGCACCCGGTGCGCATGGTCGACCTGCAGGTGTACTCGCCGGAGGAGATGTGGCGGGTGTTCGAGGAGTTCGCCCCCGACGTCGTGGGCTTCAGCCTCAACTACCTGGCCAACGTCCCGCAGGTGATCGACCTGGCCAAGTCGGTCAAGGCTCGCCGACCGCAGTGCGCGGTGTTCACGGGGGGCCACAGCGTGTCGTTCATCGCCGAACACGTTCTCGACCAGGCCGGCGGGGCCATCGACGCGGTGGTGAGGGGCGAGGGCGAGGACGTGACCTCGCCTCTGATCGAGGCGCTGGCCGGCGGGGCCCGGGGGTCGGCCCTCACCGAGCTACCGGGCGTGGTGACCCTGGACGGCTCGGGGCCACCTCCGCTCAAGACCCACAGCCTGGACGACAACCTGCCGGCCCGCGACATCGGGGGCCGGCGGCGCAAGTACTTCATCGGGGTGCTCGACCCGGCCGCCTCCGTGGAGTTCTCCCGGGGCTGTCCCTGGGACTGCTCGTTCTGCAGTGCCTGGACGTTCTACGGCCGCAGCTACCGGCGGGTTTCCCCCGAGGTGGCCGCCGAGGACGTCGCCCGGGTGGCCGAGCCGGGCGTGTTCCTGGTGGACGATGTGGCGTTCATCCAGCCCGAGCACGGCTTCGCCATCGGCCGGGAGATCGAGCGGAGGGGTATCCGCAAGGAGTACTACCTCGAGACCCGTTGCGACGTGCTGGTCCGAAACGAGGAGGTGTTCGCCTACTGGAAGCGGCTGGGGCTCAACTACATGTTCCTCGGCATCGAGTCGCTCACCGACGAGGGCCTCGGGGCGTTTCGCAAGCGCAGCACCACCGACGTCAACGCCAAGGCCCTGGAGGTGGCCCGCCGCCTCGGGGTCACCGTGGCCATCAACATCATCGCCGACCCCGACTGGGACGAGGCCCAGTTCGAGCGGGTCCGGAGCTGGGCCATGGAGGTGCCGGAGATCGTGCACCTCACCGTGCAGACCCCCTACCCGGGCACCGAGATCTGGCGGACCGAGTCCCGGCGGCTGACGACCAGGGACTACCGCCTCTTCGACGTGCAGCACGCCGTGCTGCCCACCCGGCTCCCTCTCGAGCAGTTCTACGCCGAACTGGTCAAGACCCAGGCGGTGCTGGCCCGCAAGCACCTCGGGGTGGCCGCCCTGGCCCAGACGGCGGCCATCGCCGCCCGTCACCTGGCCCGGGGCCAGACCAACTTCGTGCGGATGCTGTGGCGGTTCCAGAAGGTGTACAACGTCCACCGGCAGCTTGAGGACCACTGGCAGCCGGTGCACTACCAGCTGCCCGAACCGGAGGCCGCGCCGGACGGGGCGCTGGAGCGCAAGGATCTGTACGTGCACGTCCCGCTCCGCCTCAGCTCGGCCCGCGGGTCGGGCTGACCCCCACCGGGAGCGGCGACCGGTATCGGTCGGGAGTCCGCTACATTCCGGCCATGGCCGCTTCCCGCCGCTACGAGTCGGTTCCCTCCGGCGACGACCACTTCGACGCCTACTGCGCCATCCCCGAGGGGGGACGGGGCCCCGGCGTGCTCCTGTTCCAGGAGATCTTCGGGATCAACGACAACATGCGGACCCTGGCCGGGCGCCTGGCCGACGCCGGCTACGTGGTGCTGGTGCCCGACATGTTCTGGCGCATCGAGCGCCGGTTCGAGTGCAATGACGAGTCGGGAATGGCGCAGTCCATGGCGATGGTGCAGAAGATGGACTTCGGGCTGGCGGAGCAGGACATCAACGCCGCGCACTCCCACCTGCTGGGCATGCAGGAGTGCACCGGGCGGGCCGGGGCGGTGGGTTTCTGCCTGGGCGGGGGACTGGCCTTCGCGGCGGCCACCACCAGCCGGGTGGACGGCCGGGGCCTCGACGCCGTGGTGTGCTACTACGGGTCGGCCATCAACGACATGCTGGGCCGGGTCGACGACCTGCGCTGCCCGGCTCTGTTCCACTACGGCGAGCACGACCCCTACATCCCGGCCGAGAAGATCGCCGAGGTGGAGGCCGCGGTGGCGGACCGGCCCGGGGTGGAGTTCCACCGCTACGACGCCGGCCACGCGTTCAGCAACGAGGACGCCCCCTCCCTCTATGACGCGGCGGCCGCCGCCGAGGCCTGGCCCCGGACCCTGGACTTCCTGGCCCGCCGGTTGGGTTAGGCGGCGGGCTGCCCCGCCGGGCGGGACCCGTGGTGCAGTGAGCTGCGACCCCGCTCCCAGCGCGAGAGCAGCTCGGCGGTGAAGCGCTGCTCGACCTCCTGCAGGCACCGGGCCCCGAAGACCACCTCGGGGGCCAGCTCGGGCTCCTCGTCGAGCAGCCCGGCGACCATCCCTTCGCTGGCCAGGTGCTGGTGCACCCGGTCGGCCTCCACGTGCACGTCGAAGAAGCGGCGGGCGCCGGCTGGCAGACCCAGCCGGCGGATCGCCTGCGAGTAACGGCTCATCGGCCCGATGGACGTCATCTCGAACATCGCCAGGTGCCCGACCAGGGCGCCCCGCAGACGGCGGTGCAGCCCCAGCATGGAGATGAGGTTGGTGGTGGCCAGCGTGAAGCCGGGGATGAAGTCGAGGTAGGCGTTGGGCGTGGCGTCCAGCCCGGCGTCGGCCATGGTCCGGGCGAACAGGGTGGCGTGCATGTCGAGGTCCCGGCCTCCGCCGTACTCGTCGGACTGGATGGCGCTCATGACGGCCTTGGCCCGACCCGACAGGCGGGGGATGCCCCAGGTGTGGGGGTCGGCCTCCTTCAGCTGGTAGGCGGAGCGGTGCACGAACAGCTCGCGCAGCTGCTCGAGGCTGCCCTGCGCCGCCATCCACCCCGACAGGGACGGGCCGCCGTCGCCCCCGGCCATCTCCCACAGGGCCCGGACCGCCTCGGCCGGCCCGACCCGCAGCGGGCCGACCGAGGACCGCAGCTCGGCCTCGAATCGGCGCTCCGCCCGGTCGCGCACGGCGAGCAGCGAGGGCTGCCACTCCCAGCGGTCGTCGACCCGGTCGAATCCCCGGTAGTGCAGCTCGTACATGCAGTACAGGGCCAGGTGCAGGTCGTCCTCGCCGGCGGTGTCGACCAGGCGGTGGGCCCCGGAGCCGATGTCGTGGGCCGGTCTCCGCAGCCGCCCCAGGAGGTGGTCGGTCAGCTCGCCTCGAGCCTGGGGAAGGGCAGCTGTGCGCACCCGGTGTAGGTACCCGCCGGGCCGACTCCCCAAGCGGGCCCTACGACAGGACCCGGCCCCGGAAAGCCCGTATCCCGAGGGTCAGGAACAGGGCGCAGAAGCCGACCAGCACGGGATAGATGACATAGAGGTGCATGTGCGGGATGTCGGTGAAGGCGGCGCGCATCCCCTCGTTGACGTAGATGAGCGGGTTCACGCACACGAGGGTCTGCAGCCACGGGAAGCCGCCGACCTTCACCGAGGACAGCCGGGTCCACTGGTAGTAGGTGCCGCCCAGGAACGTGATCGGCAAGACGATGAAGCCGAACATCAAGCCGATGTTGCGCGGTTCGAACGAGCACCCCAGCAGCAGGCCGAGGGAGCTGAAGGCCACGCAGGTCAGCGGCACCAGCGTCACCACCACCCACCACTTGACGTCGAACACCGGGTGGACGCCGCCGGCGTGGATGACGGCGGCGATGGGGAACACGATGGCCGCGGCCAGGAGCCCCTGGATGACCCCGGACACGACCTTGGTGACCGCCACCAGCCACACCGGGCACGGCGCCTGCACCCGGTCCTCGATCTCCCGGGTGAAGCCGAACTCCTGAGCCAGCGTCAGGGCCACTGACTGGACCCCCTGGAACATCACGGAGATGCCCACCACACCCGGCACCAGCACGGTGGCGAACGAGGCCGCCCCCCGGCCGCCGCCGACCGACTGCCCGATCTCGGGGAACACGTAGAGGAACACGAATACCAGCAGGAAGGGTTGGATGAGCGTGCGCAGGACGAACTCCAGGGCGTGCTTGCGCAGCACCGCCAGGTCCCTCAGCAGCAGGGCCCCGAAAGCCGTCCGGCTGGCCGCGGCGGCCGAGCGCAGCGGGCGGGTGGAGATCAGCGTGGCTCCGGCCATCAGTCCCTCAGCTCCTTGCCGGTCAGGTTGATGAACACAGTCTCCAGGGTGGGCTCGGCCACCGACAGGTCGGCCAGCTCCACGCCGGCGGCCTCGGCCACCGCCACCACCCGTGGCAGCAGCCCACCGATGCCCCGAACCTGTATCTCCACCCCCGATTCGGTGGCCCGCACCCGGCTGGCCTCGGCCAGGCCGTGCTCGAACACCCGTACCAGGTCCTGGTCGGAACCGGTCGAGCGGACCGTGACGATGGTGTCCGCGCCCACCGTCTCCTTCAACCCGGCCGGGGTGTCCAGGGCGAGTATCCGGCCGTGGTCCATGATGGCCACCCGGTCGCAGAGCTGGTCGGCCTCTTCCATGTAGTGGGTCGTGAGCAGGATGGTCTGGCCGTCCCGGTTGAGGTCCGTGAGGGTCTCCCACAGGGACAGGCGGCTCTGGGGGTCCAGGCCCGCGGTGGGCTCGTCGAGGAACAGCACCGCCGGCCGGTGGGCGATGGAGCGGGCCACCATCAGCCGCTGGGCCATGCCCCCCGACAGGGCGTACACCGACGCCCCGGCCCACTTGGTCAGGCGGAACTGCTCGAGGAGGCGGTCGGCCTGCTCGCGGCTGTCCCGGGCCGACATGGCGAACAGCCGGCCGTGGAAGTACAGGTTCTCCCACACCGTCAGCTGGCGGTCCAGGGTGTTCTGCTGGGACACCACCCCGATCAGCTGCTTGGCCAGGGCCGGGTGGGCCACCACGTCGATGCCGCCGACGAAGGCGGATCCCGACGTGGGGATCACCCGGGTGGTGAGCATCCCGGCCGTGGTGGTCTTGCCCGCGCCGTTGGGCCCGAGCAGCCCGAATATCTCCCCGGACCGGACGGTCAGGTCCAGGCCGTCGACCGCCTTGAAATCGGCTTGCGGGTAGACCTTGGTGAGGCCGACTGTCCTGATCATCTCCGTCGGGCCGGAACCGTCGGCCGGCGGGGCGATTGGGGTAATGTGCGTCTCCGTCGGGGCCACAGGGGCCAAGACTACGGTGCGGGTGGAGTTATTGGAACCGCTCAACGGGGATGCCGAGCTCAAAGAGCTGCGCCGCGCCTACCACGACCGCATCGCCGAGCTCAGGGAACGGTCGCTTTCTGTCCTGCGCTGTGCCATATCCGGGGCGGAGCAGGCGGTGGAGGTGTTTCTCGGCGGCGACCCCACGCTGGTGGCGGGGATGGCGGACCGGGCCGAGGACATCGCCGCGGTGGCCGCCGAGGTCGACGACGAGGTCATCAGCCTCCTGGCTCTCGAGGCTCCCGTGGCGCGCGACCTGCGGGTGATACTCGCCTCCCGGGACGTGACGCAGCTGTCGCTGCTGTGCGTGGGGCTGGCCCTGACGCTGTCGAAGCGGGCCGGGTCAGCCGGACGGCTGACCTATCCGGGGCTCCGGGAGCGCATCGCCGCGGCGGGCGGGCGGACCACCGCCCTCATGCACCTGGCGGACGCGTCCTGGTCGACGCTGGACAGCGAACTGGCCGCCGGGGTGCTCTCCGAGGCGGTGGCCACCAGAGTGGTCCAGGTCGAGTTCTTCAGTGCCCTGCTGGCTCTCACCGACGTGCCCGTCGACGTGGCCCTCGATCTGGGCCTCACCAGCCGGGCCTTCGACCGGCTGGCCGACCACGCCGTCGAGATCGCCGAGCGGGTGCTGTTCGCGGTGCACGGGCGGCGGACGCCCGTGGCGGGGGTCT
>JAKAXN010000303.1 GCA_021816565.1 Actinomycetes bacterium | reverse complement strand
GGTGGGCGGCTCGCCCACCGCCGACGGCCTCGGATACTGGCTGGTGGCCTCGGACGGGGGGATCTTCTCCTTCGGCGACGCCCGGTTCTACGGCTCCACCGGCAACATCACCTTGAACAAGCCCATCGTCGGGATGGCCGTCGACCCGGCCACCGGGGGGTACTGGATGGTGGCGTCCGACGGGGGTGTCTTCAGCTACAACGCCCCGTTCTACGGGTCCATGGGTGCCATCAGGCTCAACAAGCCGGTCGTCGGGATGGCCGTCACCCCCGACGGCGGCGGTTACTGGCTGGTGGCCTCGGACGGGGGGATCTTCGCCTTCGGCGACGCCCGGTTCTACGGCTCCACCGGCAACATCGCCCTGTCCCGTCCCATCGTCGGTATGGCGGCCATGCCCGACGGGGACGGCTACTGGATGGTGGCCTCCGACGGGGGCATCTTCGCTTACGGTTCCGCCCGGTTCTACGGGTCGCGCGGTGGGGCGGCCAACGCCGTCCCGTTCGTGTCCATGGCCGCCACCCCCGACGGGAAGGGGTACTGGCTGGTCGACGCCGACGGAGGAGTGTTCACCTACGGCGACGCCCCCTTCCTCGGCACCGCCGGTACGCCGTCGGCTCCGGTCGTGGCCGCCCTGGCCGCCCGCGTCGGCTACCCGTTCCCACCCGGCGGCACCGGCTACGACATCTCCCAGTACCAGTGCCCGAGCTACCCGTACCACACCGCCTCGCTTCCCACCACGGCCCAGGCCGTGTCGGTCATCCAGGCCAGCGGCGGGGCCATCAACAAATCCCAACCTTCCGGGTGCTACCAGCAGGAGGCCCAGTGGGCCGGACCCAACGTGTCGTCGTACATCTTCATGAACGAGCTGCCGAGCCCGGCCCCGGCGGAGTCGATGACCGGCCCGGCCGGTGACTGCAGCGCCACCCAGGTGGTGTGCCAGAGCTACAACTTCGGTTACTACTGGGCCCGGCACTGGGTCTCGTACTCCCGCAACCTGGGAGTGGATGCCACCCTCTGGTGGCTCGACGTCGAGCAGGACAATCCCTTCTGGAACGGCCAGTCGACCACCAGCAACGCCAACGTCATCAGCGGCGCGGTGGCCGGTCTGAGGTCCATGGGTGTCCTGCCCGGCATCTACTCCACGGCCGTCCAGTGGGGCCAGATCACCGGCAACCAGCTGAGCTTCCCGAACATCCCCCTGTGGGTGCCCGGCGCCGGCAACATCTCGGGAGGCACCTACAGCGCCCAGAACTTCTGCGCCGGAACCGTGCCGGGGAACTACGGGTGGGAGTACGCCCCCTTCGCCGGGGGCAAGATCGTGCTGGTGCAGTACGGCTACGGCGGTAACGGCTACACCGGCCCGGCCAGCCAGTACGACCAGGATTACGCCTGCACCCAGTAGGGGCGGCTCTCCGGCCCGGCGCCGGCTCTCAGCGGTCGCCGGCCAGCCTGGCCCGGAGGGGCCCCACCACCACCGCCGGGGTGTAGCGGCGGGCCGCCACTTCGGCGGCAGCGGCGCGCAGCCCGTCCACCCGGTCCCGGTCGGAGGCCAGCGCCCGCAGAGCCGAGGCGATGGCCTCCGGGTCGCCGGCGGGCACGTAGACGGCGGCCCGGCCGAGGGCCCGGCGCTGGGGGGCGGTGTCGGAGGTCACGACGGCGCAGCCGGCCGCCGCCCCCTGGTACACCTTGTTGGGGACCACCCGGGCGGCCTTGGGGGTGGTGCCGAATATGCCCAGGCACACGTCGTGGTCGGCCACCAGGCCGGGCAGGTCGTGGGGGTCGACCCATTCGATCCACCTGACCGGGGCGTGCAATCCGGCCGCGGCCCGGGCCGCCGGGTGGTCCTGGCCGGTGCCGACCATGGTGACCTCGACGGTCGCGTCACCGGCCAGCATCCTGAGCGCCCGGCCCAGATGGGTGGCGCCCTGCAGGGGGGTGTACAGGCCGAAGAACACCACCTTCAGCGCCGGTCCCGGCCCGCCTGTGGCCCGGGCGGCTCCGGCCCGGCGGCCCGCGTCGAACCACGCCGTCGGCGCCCCGACCGGGACCACCGTCACCTTGGCGGAGTGGACCGCCGGGACCAGGGCGGCGTTCTCCTCGGTGTCGACCACCACCACGTCGGCCAGCCGGCACGCCAGGCGGTCCAGGCCGCTCAGGGCGGCCAGCGCCAGGGGCGATCTGACGCCCCGGTCCCGGGCGGTGTCGGACCCGAACACCAGCTGGTCGAGCACCACCGGCGGGCGCCGGAATGGGAACAGGACCCGGGCCAGCAGGACGTCGAAGTGGCCCAGGTAGCCGACCACCACCGCGTCGGGCCGGGGTCCCCCCCGGCCGGTCCGGGCCTCGCCGGCCACCGCCACCCAGCACCGGGCCAGCCCGGCCAGCGCCCGCAGGATCAGCCACGGCCGGCGCAGGATGGCCACCCGGTCGGCGGTGCTCAGCTCCAGGGGGCGGTTGGCCTCGCGGACGTGGTCGCCGCAGGCCGCCAGCCCTTCCAGGATGACGCCGACGCGGGGATGGCGCCGGCGGTCGTAGGTGCCGAACCCGAGGATCTCCAAGCGGCGCCAGCCTAGGCCGGCGCCTAGCATCGGCCCGGATGGAGAGCCGGGTGCTGGGCCGGTCGCCGGGGCGGACCCGCCGGATGCTGGGCCGGGTCGGTGCCGCCCGGGCCGCGGCCGGGGTGGCCGTGGCGGTGCTGGCCCTGGCCGGGGCGGCCGTGGCGGCGGTGGAGGAGCGGCGCTCCTTCGTGGAGGCGTTCGCCCGCATCGGGGTGTGGCCGGTGGTGGCCGCCGCCGGCTGCGGCCTGGTCGGCGTGGGCGCCAGCTATCCGGTGTGGCGGCAGGTGCTGTCGGGCCTGGGCGTGCACCTCGAGCGCGGCCCCGGGGCCCGCATCTTCTTCGTCAGCCAGCTGGGCAAGTACATCCCCGGCTCGGTGTGGCCGGTGGTCATGCAGGTGGAGGCGGGGCGGTCCCGGGGGGCGTCCAGGCGCACCATGCTGGCCGCCAACCTGATAATGCTGATGATCTCCTGCACCGCCGGCCTGGTGCTGGCAGCGGCCATCCTCCCGGTGTACGACCGGCAGGCCTTCGACACCTACTGGTGGGGGCTGCTGGCCGTGCCGGTCCTGCTCGGCCTGCTCCACCCCCGGGCCCTGACCGGGCTGCTGGACCGGGTGGCGGCTCTCCTGCACCGCCCGCCCCTCGGGGGCCGCCTGGCGCCTGCCGCCGAGGCCCGGGCCTTCGGCCTGGCCGTGGTCTCGTGGCTCGGCTACGGCCTGGAGCTGGCGGTGCTGGCGTCGGCTGCCACCCGGTGGAGCCTGGCGACGGTGGCCCTGTGCGTGGGGGCCATGGCCCTGGCTGTGCCCCTCGGCATCCTCTTCGTGCCCGCGCCGGCCGGCCTCGGCATCCGTGACGTGGTGCTGGCCCTGGCGCTCAGCTCGGTCATGCCGGGCGGCCGGGCCCTGGCCGTGGTGGTGGCGTCGCGGGCGGTGATCGTGGCGTGCGATCTGGCCGCGGCAGCCGCGGTGGCCGCCTGGCCCCGCTCCGGGAGCCGGCCCCGCCTAGGGAGGCGGGGTGGCCGTGCGGGCGAGAGGACTCGAACCTCCACCCCTCTCGGGACCAGGACCTAAACCTGGCGCGTATGCCAATTTCGCCACGCCCGCGTCACTGACGATCCTAAAGCACCGGGGCCCCACCGTGAAGCGGGCGGCGACCGGGTACCCTCAAGGCCATGTCCTCGCTACACCTACCGCAGGTGACCGCCCAGATGCCCGGCAACGACCGCTCCGGCGACGTCTACCAGCGGCTCCTCAAGGAGCGCATCGTGTTTCTGGGCACCCAGGTGGACGACACGAGCGCCAACCTCATCTGCGCCCAGCTGCTGCTGCTGGCCGCCGAGGACCCCGAGCGGGACATCAGCCTGTACATCAACTCGCCGGGCGGGTCGGTGACCGCCGGGCTGGCCATCTACGACACCATGCAGTTCGTCCCCTGCGACGTCTCCACCGTCTGCATGGGCCTGGCCGCCTCCATGGGGCAGTTCCTGCTGTGCGCCGGCACCCCGGGCAAGAGGTTCTCCCTGCCCCACTCCCGGATCCTGATGCACCAGCCCTCGGGCCAGGCCCAGGGCCAGGCCGCCGACATCGCCATCCAGGCGGAGCAGATCGTCTACCTGAAGAAGATGATGGCCGAGCGGATCGCCTTCCACACGGGCCAGCCGGTGGAGCGCATCGAGGCCGACTCCGACCGGGACCGCTGGTTCACCGCCGCCGAGGCCAAGGAGTACGGCTTCATAGACCAGGTGATCGAGCGGGCCGTGGACGTCAGCGAGCCGGCCACGGCCTGACCGGTCCACCGTCGCGTTGCCCCACCGGCGACGTGACGGGCTGTCGGACCCGGTCGAAGGTACAATCTTCCGACTCGCGCCATGACCCTGGTATCCAGCTACCGCTCCTCCCGGGAGCTTCTCGTCAACCTGACCCTGCGGGAGCTGCGGTCCAAGTACAAGCGGTCGTTCCTCGGCTGGACCTGGTCCATGCTGAACCCGCTGGCCACCATGGCCGTGTACACGATCGTGTTCCGGCTGTTCTTCCGGGCCTCACCCCAGCCGGGCGTCCACGGGCTCAACGTGTACTCCCTGTTCCTCATGTGCGGTCTGCTGCCGTGGACGTTCTTCAGCATGTGCGTGATGGGGTCCATCGGCTCGCTGGTGGGCAACGCCTCGCTCATCCAGAAGTCGTACTTCCCCCGCAAGCTGCTGCCGGCGTCCAACGTCGGGGCCAACCTGGTCTCTCACCTGATCGAGATGGGGCTGCTCACGCTGGTCCTGCTCGGCTTCGGCGACTGGGAGGCGGTGGCGTTCCTCCCGGTGACGCTGGTCCTGATCGGCGTGCTGGCCATCTTCTCCTTCGGGCTGGGCCTGCTGGTCAGCGCCCTCAACATCTACTTCCGTGACGTCGAGCACTTCATGAACATCATCCTGCTGGTGTGGATCTACCTGACCCCGGTGATCTACCCGATCACCCTGCCCGGGGTGCAGAAGTACCTGACGTTCCTGAAGATCAACCCGATGACCGAGATGACCGAGTGCTTCCGGGCCGTTCTGTACTACGGCCGGTTCCCGACCGCCACGCAGTTCGGTTACTTCCTCGGTGCGGCCCTGGTCGTGCTGGCCGCGGGGTGGGCGGTGTTCACCCGGCTGGAGAGCCGGATGGCGGAGGAGCTTTGAGCGCCGGCCGGGTGGTCGTCGAGGCGGACCACGTCTCGAAGAAGTTCCGCCTGGTCCACGAGCGCAACAACTCCCTGAAGGCCGCCGTGCTGCGGGGGCGGCGGGTGGTGGCCGAGGACTTCTGGGCTCTGCGGGACGTGTCGCTGGAGGTCCGCCAGGGCGAGACGTTCGGGCTGATCGGGGAGAACGGGTCCGGCAAGAGCACCATGCTCAAGTGCCTGACCCGCATCCTCACGCCCAACGAGGGGACCGTGCGGGTGGACGGCAAGGTGTCGGCCCTCCTCGAGCTGGGCGCGGGTTTCCACCCGGAGCTGTCCGGCCGGGAGAACGTGTTCCTGAACGGCGCCATCCTGGGCCTGTCGCAGAACGAGCTGAAGAAGCGCTTCGACGAGATAGTGGACTTCGCCGGGGTCGGGCCGTTCATCGACGAGCCGGTGAAGAACTACTCGTCGGGTATGTACGTGCGCCTGGGGTTCTCCGTGGCCATCAACGTCGATCCCGACATCCTCTTCGTCGACGAGGTGCTGGCGGTGGGCGACGAGGCGTTCCAGCGCAAGTGCAACGACAAGTTCAACGAGCTGAGCCAGGCCGGCAAGACCATCGTGCTGGTCAGCCACGGCCTGTC
>JAKAXN010000302.1 GCA_021816565.1 Actinomycetes bacterium | reverse complement strand
CAAGGTCATCTAGGAAGCAGGGAAGAGAACATGGCACTCAACACCATCTGGGTCGTAGTCGACCGCACCGGCGACAAGGTCGCCTCGGTGGCCTTCGAGCTCCTCACCAAGGCCCGCCAGCTGGCCGCCACGGTCGAGGCCATCACCTGGGGCGACGCCTCGGGTATCGCCGGGCAGGTGGGCGCCTACGGCGCCACCGCTGTCCACACCGTCGGCGACCTGGGCGGGGGCCTCCCCGGCCCGGCCGTGGCCGCCGCCATCGCCGCCAGGATCTCGGGGGGTTCCGCTCCCGACGCCATCTTCCTGGCTCAGAGCTACAACGGCCGCGACATCGCCGGCCGGCTCTCGGCCCGCATCGACCGGCCGGTGCTGACCAACATCGTCAACCTGGCCGAGGGTGACGGGGGCCTGGTCAGCGAGCATGCCATCTTCGGTGGCACCGAGATCCTCAACGCCCGCTTCACGGCTTCCGCCCCGGGCATCTACGTGGTGCGGGCCAAGTCCTTCGCCCCGGAGGAGTCCGGCGGCGGGGCCGCTTCGGTGGACAGCTGGGACGTGCCCGACCTGGGCGCGGTCGGGGCGGCCAAGGTCATCTCCTCCCACGTCGAGGAGACCGAGGGCCCGAAGCTGGACGAGGCCGCCGTGGTCGTGTCCGGCGGGCGGGGCCTCGGCGACTCGGACAGCTACAAGCTGATCGAGGACCTGGCCAAGCTGCTCAAGGGTGCCCCCGGCGCCTCCCGGGCCATCGTCGACGCCGGGTGGGTTCCCTACTCCCACCAGGTCGGCCAGACCGGCAAGACGGTCAAGCCGACGGTCTACATCGCCTGCGGCATCTCCGGGGCCACCCAGCACATGGTTGGTATGAAGAGCTCCAAGAACATCATCGCCATCAACAAGGACCAGGAGGCCCCGATCTTCTCGATCGCCGACCTGGGCATCGTGGGTGACGTGAAGAAGGTGCTGCCGCAGCTCATCGAGGCGCTGCAGAAGCGTTCCTGAGCCGGCCGGCTCAGACCAGGGGCCACGGGTACGGGTGATCCGTCCGGGGCTCCGGAAGCTGCTTTTCCTCCAAGAGGTGCCGGGCCCTGGTGATCAGGGCCCGGCACTCTTCGGGATGGAGGAGGTCGCGAAGCGATTCGGGCAGACCGGTCCCGACCAGGCGGTCGACCGCGGCCAGGTCCTCCTCCTCCACCGCGTCGCCGGCGAAGTCCCATATCACGGTTCGGAGCTTGTGCTGCACGTGGAAGCACAGCCCGTGGTCGATGCCCCATATGTGGCCGTCACCGTCGATCAGGCAGTGCCCGCTCTTGCGGTCGGCGTTGTTGGCCAGCACGTCGAATGTCGCCATGCGCCGCAGGGCCCGGTGGTGCCGGTCCTGCTCGAGGAGGGTGAAGTAGTGCTGCTCGAAGTCGGCGTTGACGAACGCCTGCAGCGAGCCGGGGCCGAGGGGGGCGTCCCCGCCGACCTGCACGGTGGCCGGGATGATCGGCCAGCCCAGGGCTGACGCCAGTTCGAACGCCGCCACCTCCCGCCGGTACAGGCCGTCGGGGAAGTCCCAGAGCGGCCTCTCGGCCCGGCCCGGCTTGTAAATCGCCGGCAGCGTCGTCTGGCCGGAGCTGACGGTCACGAGGAAGGTGCCGTTGCTGCTCCACGGCATGCGGCCCTCGATCTCCAGCGAGCCGGTGGAGAGGATCTCGGCCAGCTGCATCGCCGGGCCCGTCAGTGGGGCCGGTGCCCGTTCGTCCGGGGGCACGCGTGGCCTTCGGGCTCCATGGGCCGCCCGCACAGCGGGCAGAGCGGCCGGCCGGCCGAAACCAGCTCGGCGCCGACGCGGATCAGAAGCCCCGCCGACGCCCTGGTCAGCCCGATCCGGGCCGCTCCCCGGCCACCGAGGGGGTCGTCGCCGGGCTCTTCTTCTTCTTCGTCGCCGATCTCCTCGGCCAGCAGGACCACCCGGTCGGCCGTGCTGTCGTAGGCCAGCTGGATGCTGCCCACCGCCCACTCGGCCAGGACCGGTTCCACCAGCGCCTCGGGGCCGGCCGACGCCGGGTCGGGGGCGGGCAGGTCGGCCAGTATCTCGCCCAGGAACTGCGAGAGGGCGGCCACCTGCTGCTTCTCGAGCTTGAGGGCGAGCAGCTGCTCTCCCTGGCGGGCCTGGATGTAGAACGTCCGCTGCCCCGGTTCCCCGACCGCGCCGACGGTGGCCCACTCGGCCTCGGGCAGCTCGAACGACCGGCTCATGACGGCACCAGCTCCTGCAGGCTGGCCGTCGAGTTGACCGCCAGCACCGTCGGGCCCGTCGGGGTGTAGGAGATGGCCGTCACCGAGCAGGGTGAGATCACGATCCGCTGGAACAGGTCCAGGTGCGATCCCATGGCGTCGCACACTGCGGCCTTGATGGGATCGGCGTGCGACACCGCCACCACGGCCTCGCCGGGGTGGCGCTGGCACAGGTCGGCGATGGCGGTGACGATGCGGGCCTGCATGGCGGTGAACGACTCGCCGCCGGGGAAGCGGAACCCGCTCGGGTAGCGCTGCACCGTCGACCACTCCGGGAGCTTCATCAGCTTCTTCAGCTCCGCCCCGGTCCACTCACCGAAGTCGCATTCGAGCAGGCCCCGGTGGGTCTGCACCTTGAGCCCGAGGGCCCGCCCTATGGGCGCGGCGGTCTCCCGGGTCCGCTCCAGCGGTGAGGCGTAGACGGCCCGGATCCGTCCGGCGGCCTCCTGCGGTCCCGCTCGGCCGGCCGCCGGGGGGCGGGCCGACCGGCTCCGGGAACCGTTCGGCCGGGACGGCGCCTCGGCGCCGCGCCCCGCCGTGAGCGATGACCAGCCGGCCAGCCGCTCGGCGACCGCCGCCGCCTGCTCCCGGCCCCGGTCGGCCAGGTGCAGTCCCGGCGCCCGGCCCGGTAGCACCTGCCCGGTAGTGGGGGTGGCGCCGTGTCGGACCAGGAGCACCAGGGTGGAGGGAGGGGCGGGCCGGGCCCGGCTGCTTCGCCGGTCGGGGGAGCCCTTGACGGTCGTGGTTGTCGCCATTTCTGCCGGTCAACCTAGTGTCTCTCGGGTGTCGAGCGGCTCGCAGCTGGAGGACCTGGCCCGCCGGATCGAGCAGTGCCGGGCCTGCCCCCGCCTGGTGGCCTGGCGTGAGCAGGTAGCCGCGGAGCGGCGCGCCGCGTTCCGGGATCAGACCTACTGGGGACGGCCGGTGGCCGGCTTCGGCGACCCGGCGGCGTCGATCGCAGTGGTCGGCCTGGCCCCGGCGGCCCACGGTGCCAACCGGACCGGCCGGATATTCACCGGTGACCGCTCCGGCGACTGGCTGTTCGCGTCGATGCACCGGGTGGGCCTGGCCAACCAGGCGCTGAGCGTCAGTCGCGACGACGGGTTGGCCCTCCGGGGGGTGTGGGTCACCGCCGCTGTCCGCTGCGCCCCGCCGGCCAACCGGCCGACCCCCGAGGAACGGGACCTGTGCCGGCCGTGGCTGGAGGCCGAGCTGGAGGCGCTCGGAGCGGTGCCGGTGGTGGTGCTCGGGCAGTTCGCCTATGAGGTGGTCAGCCGGCTCCTGGGCATCCGGCCCCGGCCCCGTTTCGGTCACGGCGTGGAGGTCCCGGCCCCGGGGGGGCGCACCGTGGTGTGCTCGTACCATCCGAGCCAGCAGAACACCTTCACCGGGAAGCTGACCGAGCCCATGCTCGACGCGGTGTTCCGCCGGGCCGCCGAGCTGGCCGGACTGGGCGGGGGCCGGGCCTAGCCGTGCCCGAGCTGGTCGAGGTCGAGCGCTACCGGTCCCTGGCCGAGGCTGCCGCTCTGGGCCGGCTGGTGTCGGCCGTCGATGCGCCCGACGCCTGGTATCTGAAGCAGGGCGCCGAGGCGGACGCGGTGGCCGCGACGCTGGTGGGGGAGCGCTTCGTCGCCGCCCGGCGCCGGGGGAAGCTGCTGATGCTCGACACCTCCGGCGCGGCGGTGCTCGGCCTGCATTTCGGGATGAGCGGCCGGCTGCTGGTGGACGGGCTGGCCGGGGTGGACCGGCTGCTCTACAGCCCGGTCCGGGAGGAGGCCCGCTACGACCGGTTCCGGGTGGTCTTCGCCGACGGTGGGGTGCTGGCCGTTCGGGACCCCCGTCGGCTCGGCGGGGTGGTGCTGGACCCCGAAGAGGACCGCCTGGGCCCCGACGCCCTGACCGTCACCCTGCCGGAGCTGCGGCGGGCCCTGAGCGGGGCGGGGGTGGCCCTCAAGGCCCGGTTGCTGGACCAGTCGAGGCTGGCCGGCGTCGGCAACCTGATCGCCGACGAGGTGCTCTGGCGGGCCGGCCTGGCCCCGGCCCGGCCGGCGGGGGGGCTGTCGGCCCGGGCGGTGGGCCGGCTGCACGCCCATCTCGGGACCGGCATCGCCGAGTTGATCGAGCGGGGTGGATCCCACACCGGGGACCTGATGCCCGAGCGCCGGGCGGGCGGGGTGTGCCCCCGCGACGCCACCCCGCTGGTCCGCTCGACGGTCGGCGGGCGCACCACCTTCTGGTGCCCCCGCCACCAGCGCTGACGGGCTGGTGCCCGCCGGTCCCTAGACGGAGCTGAATCGGGCCGGCCCGGCCGCCTCCACGTCGGCGGCCACGGCGTCGCCGTTGCGGGTGCGCAGCAGCACCACCGCCAGGACCCCCGCCACCAGGGCGCACAGGGCGGCCCCGGCGAAGATGGTGTGGAGCTCGCTCAGGATGGCCCGGGTGGTGGCTGCGTCGTAGGCCGGGCAGGAGTTCGGGTTGTTCGGGCAGAGCGTCAGGGGGGAGCCGATCTTGGCCTCGGCCGCGTAGAAGCGGTGCAGGGCCACCGCGGTGAGCGCCGAGAGCCCGGCCATCATCCCGATGGTGCGGGCCACCACGGCCAGGGCGCTGGCCAGCGCGTGGAAGCGGCTCTCGACCGCGCCCAGGATGGCCACGTTGACCGGGGCGATGGCCAGGCCGAAGCCCAGGCCGCACACCACCAGCTCGGCGTCGCTGGGCCGGGGGCCGCCGCCGAGGGCGGTGGCCGACCAGGTCGCCATGGCGAGGAAGGCCACGCACGCCAGAGCCATGCCGGCCGCGGTCAGGTAGGGGGCCACCCGCCGGTTCCGGCACAGCAGGCCCCCGAGGACCGCCCCGACCGGGACGGCCACCAGGAACCGGAGCAGCACCAGCGCGGCCTGGACCTCCGAGTCGGGGTAGACGGTGGATCGGGCGAACAGCGGCACGTCCACCAGGGCGGCCATGAGCGCCCCGCCGAGGGCCAGGTTGACGAGCAGGGACCCCCACGCCGGCCGGCGCGACAGGGTGCCGGGCTCGATCAGGGGCTGGGCCGCCCGCCGCTGGCGCCACCAGAACGCCGCCGCCAGGGCCACCGCCAGCGGGATCACCAGGGGGGCGCTAGAGGCGATCACCTGGCGGCTGGGGTCGGCGGTGGAGAACGCCACCACCACGCAGGCGAGGAACCCGGCCAGCAGGACGGCGCCGGGCAGGTCGCAGCGGTGCAGCAGCCGGGGGAGCCGTCGCAGCGGGGCCACCGGCCGGATCCCGGCGGGGGCCAGCACCTCCCAGACCACGAACGCCCCCAGGAGGATCAGGGCGGCGATGACGATCGGGGTGGTGAGCGGACCCCACGAGCCGCCCACCTCGGGGGTGTAGAGCTGGCCTACCGAGGGGCTGGTGGACAGGCTGGCCGGGGCGTCCAGCCCGACCGCCAGTATCAGCGCCCCGAGCACGGCCAGGGTCACGCCGACCACGTCACGGCGCCCGGCCCCCGGCTCAGGGCCGGCCCGCCGGCCCGGGCCTGTGCCGGCCCCCGGGGCCGCCTCCGCCGCGGCCGGCGCGCTCCCGGCCCGGCTCGTC
>JAKAXN010000301.1 GCA_021816565.1 Actinomycetes bacterium | reverse complement strand
CGTCCTCGGGCCGACGGGCGTAGCCGATGGACAGCCCGAAATGCTCCGGGTCCACGGTCCTCCCGGCGGCGGCCGCCTCCGCCTGGATGGCCGCCCTGATCTCCCCGGCCCGGGCCGGGGTGACGAGTGAGCCCAGCCAGCCATCGGCCAGCCGGCCGGCCCGGCGCACCGCCTCGGGTCCCGATCCGCCGAGCCACAGCTCCAGCGGCTGCTGCAGCGGGCCCACCGGAAGGGCCAAGCCGTCCACCGTCTCGCCGGCCCACCACGCCCGGAGCTGGGGAATGACCTGGTCCATCATGCGGCCCCGGTGCCGCCCGTCGGTGCCCAGCGCCTGGCGCTCACCCGGCAGGTCCAACCCCGGTACCAGGGTGACGAGCAGCCGGCCGCCGGCGAGCCGGTCCAGTTGGGCCAGGCGGTGGGCCACCACGTAGGGGGTGGATCCGAACGGGATGAGGTTGATGCCGAGGTGCATGCGGCCGCTTCGGGCCGCGGCGTAGGCCACCCCGAGCGACGGGTCGGTGGACGGCAGTGACGGGACGTCGGACATCCACACGGTGTCGAAGCCCAGCTGCTCGGCCCGCTCGACCACCGAGCCCAGGCCCAGCGGGTCGGGCGGTCCCAGGCCCACGGAGACGGCGAAACGAACTTTCACTCTCCGGCCAGGCTACCGGCGCCGGGTCCCGTCCCGACGGTTGTGCCGGGACCCGGCCACCGACACCGGCGACCGGGCTAGGAAGGCCCGCCGCCTCGCGCCGGGCGGGCGGTGACCAGAGGCGGCCGGGGCCCCTCCGGGCTCAGGCACGACAGGACGGCGTCCACCTCGTCGATGGCCGACCACAGATCCTCCACCGCTCCGGCACCGGAACCGACCGCCGTGGCGCAGCTCTCCAGGCTCAGCCGGGCGTTGTAGAGGTGCTGCAGCAGCTCCTCCGCCGGGCCCGGCGCCCGGTCCCGTTCGGGACCGGAGCCGGACCTCCGCCGGCCGCGACCGTGGTCCCGGTCCCCCAGGAGACCGCCCGCCCGGACCACGGCCGACGATGGGACCGGGTAGCGACGGGACTTCGCCGCGTACATGGCCCGATCGGCTGCATCGAGAAGGTCCTCGGGGCTGAGGTCCGGGCTGGAGACCGCCACACCGGTGGAGACCCCCACCTGGTACAGGTGGCCGTCCACCTCCAGCGGGGCCTTCATCACCGCCCGCAGGCGTCCGGCCACCGCTTCGAGGTCCTCGGGGTGGGTCAGATCGTGGCAGAGCACCGCGAACTCGTCACCGCCGACCCGGCCTACGACGTCAGCCGGGCGGACCCCGGTGCGCAGCCGGCGGGCCGCAGCGGCCAGTACCCGGTCACCGAGCTGGTGGCCGCCCTCGTCGTTGATGCCCTTGAAGCGGTCCAGGTCCATGTAGACGACCCCCACCCGGCCGTCCTGGCGGGTGACGGCCCGGCCGGTCAGGTCCAGGAACTCGGCCCGGTTGACCAGACCGGTCAGGGCGTCGTGGGTCGCCCGGTGCCGCAGGTCGACCTGCATGTGGTGCTCGGCGTCGAGGTCCACCACCACCATCACCACCACCGGCCGTCCCTGGCAGTCGTGACGACGGAACGTCCAACGGGTCCAGCGCGACCCGCCCCCACCGTCGATCTCCTGCTCCAGCGTCTCGAGCCCCCCGCCGTCGAGGACCCGGTGCAGGGCCCGCTGGATCCGGTCGCGGTCCCGCTCCGCGACCAGGTCCAGCCAACCCCGGTCGAGCGACCGGTCCTCGGCCAGGCCGCTCAGCTGCACCCAGGCCGCGTTGACCGCCAGCACCCGGCTGCCGGCCTCGGCGATCAGGGTGGCCAGAGGCATGAAGTCGATCGCCGGGGCTCCGGCCCCGTCCCCGGCGATCCTCAGGTCAGCCGCCACTGTCTCCCCTCCACTACGAACGTCGCTATCGGACGTCGCCAGGATCAAGGGCGACCAGGCTGCCAGGGTCTACGGCATAAACCTCTTGCGGCTTCGACGGTACCGCGGGTCCACCGGGCGGTCAACGGGTCGGCGGCGGCATACGGACATTTATCGGCAGAAGTCCGTTTAATCCTCCCGCCGAGGGGTCAGAAACAGGTTGTGGCGTGCTCGGGCCCACCGGGCCCTTCTGTCGTGAGGACCGACAGAGCGGCGGAAATGCTCCTGGCGCTGCTGGCCGGCCTGCCCGCGACCACGGCTGAACCCCTGCCGCTGCTGGCGGCCCTGGCCCAGGCGGTCAGCCGGCTACCGGAGGTCGGCGCGGCCGGCACCATGTGGCGCCACGAGGGGGAAAGGCTGCGCCACGTGGCGGCCACCGACAGCCGGATGCGGAGGTTGCAGGAGGTCCAGGAGATGGACGGGGACGGCCCATCGGTCGAATCGGCCCGGTCGAACGCCACCGTCCACGTCGAGCACCTGGCCGAGCGGGGCCACCGGTGGCCGGCGGTGGCCCGGGCCGCCCGGGAGGCGGGCCTGTCCTCGTTCCTCGCCATACCCCTGGCCGGTGGTTCCGTTGGCAGCGACACTGCCAGAGGCGTCTTGAATGTGGTCATCCGGGCCGGACGGGACTGGTCGGCGTCCCACGCCGTGGTGCTGGCGGGACTGGCTGACCTGGTGTCGGCCCGGGTGAAGCACCACGAGGAGTGGGAGCGCCTCGACCGGACCACCTCGCAGCTTCAGCACGCCCTCGAGGCCAGAGTGATCGTGGAGCAGGCCAAGGGCATCCTGGCCGAGAGGCGCGGCGTCACGGTCGAGCAGGCCCTGGCCCTGATGCGCCGCCACGCCCGCAGCCGGGGCCGGACGCTCAAGGCGGTGGCCTCCGACGTGGTGGCCGGTCGCCTGCAGCTGTGACGCTCAGGGGCGCAGTCCCAGCCTCACCACCGCGTCAGCCGTCTGCTCCACCGTGGCCCCGTGCCGGTTGGCGTGCCGACGCAGTATCTCGAAGGCCCGGTCCATCCCGACCCCCCGGTGGGCGGCGATGATGCCCTTGGCCTGCTCGGTCACCACCCGGCTGTCGAGGGCCCGCTGGAGCTGCTCGGCCAGGCGCCGCTGGCGATCCAGGCGGCGGGCCAGGTCCACGTAGCCGGCGGCCAGGTCGGCCAGCACCCGGACCGGTTGGATCTCGGCGGCCGGCCACTCCCGGGGGGACCCGTGGTAGATGCTCAGCGCGCCGATCGCCACCTCCCCCGCCCGCAGGGGGACCGACACCACCGCCCGGATACCCGTGCCGGAGGCCCGACTGAGATAGCGGGGCCAGCGGTCACCGCAGGTGAGCAGGTCCGCTACCAGGACCGGCCGGCCCGACAGTGCGGACTCCAGCCCCGGTCCCTCCTGCAGTTCCTCCTCGATCCGCTCGAACGAGACGGCCAACGGCCGGCTGGCCGGGCCGGCCAAGGCCCGGTCACCGTCGAGGAGGATCACCCCGGCGCCGGCCGCTCCGAGGGCGGTGGCCACCCGGTCGGCCAGGTCGTAGAGCACCGGGGCGATCTCCTCGGCGCCGGACAGGGTGCGGGCGAAACCGGCCAGTGACTCGGCCAGCAGCCGCCGAAGACCGTCGCCGCCACCACCCCTGCCGGGGTCCCGCTCTTCCGGATCGTCCATCTGTTGTCGGCCCCTCGACCCCCCACCTTCTGCGCTCAGGATACTCACAGGATGCCGCCGGCCGCCGGACCACGACAGGGGCACCGGGGGAAGATGGTCGAAAGGGTGGAAGCCGGTCCCAACCGGAAGTCGGCCCGGTAGCGCTACGCCGGGAACCGCGTGTGGTCCCTCAGCCGGGGGCCGCGGCCAACCGGGTGACCAGGCCGGGCAGCTCCGACAGCGAGTCGATCACCCCGTCGGGGCTCGCATCGAACGGAGGGGTCCGGTCGTTACGCACCCACACCCCCTTCATCCCGGCCTGGCGGGCCCCCCACACGTCGTCGTGGAGGCGGTCCCCGACGAAGACGGCCCGGCCCGGGTCGGTGACGCCGAGGGCCCGCACCACCGGGGCGAAGGCCCGCCCGTCGGGCTTAACGTGATCCATCTCGCTGGTGTAGAAGCGGGCGTCGATGAGGCGGTCGAGGCCGTCACGGGCGAGGAAGTGCTCGTGGAAGTGGCGGGGCCAGTGGGTGTTGGAGAGGAGTCCTATCCGCAGACCCCGGTGCCGCAGCTCCTCCAGCACCGCGGCGGCGTCGGGCTGGTGGCGGATGTGGGGGGTCCACGAGTCGAGGTGATGGCTCTCGGCCTCCTCGAGGATGGCCCCGGCCACGTCCACCCCGAGAGCCGCCGATGCCTCCGCCAGAAGTTCGGACAGACGGGTCGAGCGCCGGTCGGTCCGGGTCCGTTCCCAGGACCGGGCCTCCACCTGGACCAGCGCCGCCGTCAGCTCCTCCTCCCGGTCGGGCGCGATGTGACGCGCCGCCAGGCGCCACATGTCGTCTATGTCGACGTCCGCCCACACCGAGAGCGTCCCGCCCCAGTCGAAGATCACCGCTTCCACCCGCCTATATTGACCAAAATGCGGCAGGAATGGCCCTCCGGGCGGTCCCGTCACGGCGGGGTGGACCGGGTGCCGCTCCCGGAGAGGCCCGGGGCCCTGTGGCTGGCCGGCCGGCGCTTCGTGGGGCCCGACCCCGAAGCGGCGATGACCGAGGTGGGCGCGACCGCCGTGGTGTGCCTGTGCGAGGCGTTCGAACTGGCCGACCGCTACCCCCGCTACCTGCAGTGGCTGAGCTCCGATCGACGGGCGCTGTGGCTCCCCGTGGCGGACCTGCACGCCCCGACGCTCGACGACGCCGAGGCGCTGGCCGGGCGGGTGGACGCCCTCCTGGCGGAGGGGCAGTCGGTGCTGATGCACTGCGGGGCGGGCATCGGCCGGGCCGGGACCATGGCCGCCGCGGTGCTGCTGCGGGCCGGTCGCAGCCTGGACGACGCCCTGGCCACGGTCGCCGCGGCCCGGCCCATGGCCGGTCCGGAGGTCGGGGCCCAGACCCGGCTGCTCGAGGAGCTCAGCTCGAGGGGTTCTCCTCGGACCACCGCTTCATGAGACCCCGGGCGATCACGATCCTCTGGATCTCGTTGGTCCCCTCGCCGATGATCATCAAAGGGGCGTCGCGGAAGTAGCGCTCCACCGGGAACTCCCGGGTGTAGCCGTAGCCGCCGTGTATGCGCATGGCCTCGGTGGCCACCTCGAACGCCGTCTCCGAGCAGAACAGCTTGGCCATGCCGGCCTCCACGTCGGCCCGCTCGCCCCGCTCGAACTTGGCCGCGGCGCTCTCCACCAGGAGCCGGGACGCCTCGATCCTCGTGGCCATGTCGGCCAGCTTGAAGGCGATGGCCTGGTGGCGGGCGATGGGCACCCCGAAGGTCTCCCGCTGGTGGGCGTAGCGCATGGCGGCGTCATAGGCGGCCCGGGCCACCCCGAGCGCCCGGGCCGCGATGTTGATCCGGCCCAGCTCGAGGCCCCCGAGCATGTAGTGCAGCCCCCGGCCCAGGCCGGCCGGGCCGCCCAGCACCGCGTCCTTCGCCACCCGGTGGCCGTCATAGGTCATCTCGACGGTCTCGAGGCCCTTGTAGCCGAGCTTGTCGATGCGCTTGGAAGTGGATATCCCCCCGGAGCGGGGCCCGGGCTCCTTCTCCACGATGAAGCAGGTCACCCCCTCGGGGGTGCGGGCCGCCACCGACAGCACCGACGCCCGCTCCCCGTTGGTCACCCACATCTTGGTGCCGTTGAGGACGTACTCGTCGCCGTCGGGTTCGGCCCGGCAGCGCAGGGACGCGGTATCCGATCCGGCGTCGGGCTCCGACAGCGAGAAAGCCCCCCTCTTGTCCCCCGACGCCATCGCCGGCAGGAGCCTGGACTTCATGTCGTCGGAGCCGTGGCGGTAGATGAG
>JAKAXN010000300.1 GCA_021816565.1 Actinomycetes bacterium | reverse complement strand
CGTTGGCGTGCCCGTAGCTCGATACCAGCTGCCCCGACGGGTACGAGAGGACCTCGATAGTGTTCTGGTCCTCCTGGTTGGTGATGATCTGGGTGCCGTGGTTGATGAAGAAGGCGTCGTCGGGGAAGTAGAAGCCCTCCGGCGGGGCCGGGTGGCTGGCCGAGGGGAACGTCCAGCTGATCTGCTTGCGGGAGTTGACCAGTAGCAGCCGGTCGTTGCCCCGGTCGGCGATGAGCAGGTGGCCGACGAAGGGGGCGGCCATGGTCCCCGGCTGGGCCGCCCCGGCCGGCGTGGAGGCCGGCACCATCCGGGCCACCATCACCGACTGGCCGGGCGCCCCGGACTGGCCCTCGCCGCCTATCAGGTACACCGCCCCGCCGACGGAGGCGACCGCCATGTCCGACGCCCCGACCGGCAGGGTCCCCACGCTGGTGGCGGTGACACCGGTGGGCCCGGCGGACAGCTTGTAGACGGTGTCGGCCACGTTGCCCCCCGACCGGCCACCGAAGACGTACACGGAGCCGTCGATGGTGGCGGCGCCGGCGTGGGACAGCGGGGCCGGCATGTGCCCGGCGATGGTGGTCTGGCCGGTCTTCAGGTCGACGACCTGGATGTCGTCGGTGGCCGCAGCCGACGTCGATGTGGCGCTGCTCCCGGAGTCGCCGCCGATGACGAACAGCTGGCCCCCGGCCACCGCCGCCGCCGGGTAGCGGACCGGGACGTCCAGCTGGCCCACCGGGGTGAAGGTGGACCCGTTGCGGGTGGACAGCACGCTCTGGGTGAAGTTGGTGCCGTCGTAGCCGCCCACCAGGTACACCGTGCCGTCGGGGGCGGTGGCCGACGTGAGGTCGGCCCGCAGCTTGGGCAGCTGCCCGGTGATGGTGGTGGCGGCCCCGGCCTGGCCGGCGCTCCCGGTCTGACCGGCGGCCGGGCTGAAGGACTGGCTGTCGGCGGTGAGTGCGGTGGCCCCGCCTCCGAAGACGAAGTCCCGGCCCCCGATGACCGCCCCGGCCGCGTCGTGGACCGGGACGGTGAGGGTGCCCACGTTCTGGGACTGGCCGCTGACCGGGTCGATCTGCACGATGGCCCCGGAGGTGGTGTCGCCGGTGCCGGTGCCGGTGAGGCCGCCCAGCACGTCGATACCGCCGTTGGCCGGCAGGGCCACCGCCCGCGACAGGGGGGAGGCCAGCTGCCAGGAGGCCATGGACACCACCAGCTGCGGCGGCCCGGCCGGCGCCACCGACGCGGTGCGGCTCTTGACCGCCGGGTGGGCCTTGGCCGGGCCGGAGCCGCTGGTGGCGTAGGCGATGACCGCCACCAGCACCACGAACGCGCCGCCCACCGCCAGGCGCCGCCTCATGTACACCTCGCGGCTGGGCCGGCGGGACGGGCCGTGCGCCCCGGTCCTGGTGGGACGGCGGGGTCCGGGGCCGGCGGGGCCGTAGCGGCCGGGATCGGGACGGCCGGACGAGGGGCGACCGGACGAGGGGCGACCGGACGAGGGGCGACCGGACGAGGGGCGACCGGACGACGGGCGACCGGACGACGGACCCGGGCGGGGGGTGTCCATTCCGCTCATTCTTGCAGCCGGCGGCCGCCCGGTCGGGTACCTCCCCGTGCCGGTCCGGTCACCCGCCCGGTCCGGTCACCCGCCCGGTCCGGTCACCCGCCCGGTCCGGGCTCCACCGCCGGCAGGGCCGGGCCTCCGGACCCGCCCGGCCCGCCCGCCGCTGCGTCGTCGCCGTCGGTGTCGGGCCCGGCCGCGGCCGGGACCAGGAACCGGCCGATGACCGGGAGCTCCCAGAACGACTCGGCCCGGGCGATGGCGATGGCCACGGCCAGCATGTTCTCCGGGGCGTCGTAGACGGCGTAGCGGGGCTGCCAGTCCGGGTCGAACTTGGCGTTGAACTTCCACAGCGACTCGATCTGCATGGAGTCGCCCATGCGCCGCAGCAGCCACGCCTGGACCCGCCGGGTCAGCCCCTGCCCGGCCTCACCGGCCAGGACCGCCCGCATGGTGGCGAAGTTGAGACCCAGGCCCTCCTGGCCCCGGGCCTGCAGCTCCTTGATGGTCTCGACCACCGCGAAGTCGATCAGCCCGTTCGGGTGCTCCCCGTTGTCGCGGCGCATCAGGTCGAGGGAGTAGCCACCTATACCCGGGGCCGGGACGTACTGGCAGAACGCCACAGGCGGCCCCAGCTGGCCGTCGGGGGCCCCTTCGGGGGCCGGGCCGTGGACCACGGCCAGGAGCAGCCCGGTGTCGGCTGCGTCGAACACCCGGCCGAGGGTCATGGAGAAGCCCCGCTCCACGTCCCCGCGGCGGGACTTGGTCATGACCTCCTTGAGGGAGTGGCGCAGATCCGCAGGCAGGGAGGCCGGGTCGTGGAAGCTGATCCGGTACCCGTACTTGGCGATCCGGTTGACCGCCTGGCGCAGCCCCTTGAACCGGCCACCCTCGAGGGTGAAGCGGTTCACCCTCACCACCGCCTCGTCGCCGACGTAGAGGTCGTGCATGCCGGTGGACCGGTAGATCGGCAGCCACTCCTCGCCGATACCCAGCCCACCGAGGGCCCAGCCGTGGCTGTCTACGTAGCGGCGGAACACCCGCCACACCTCCTCCCGCTCGGCCACCGGGCCGATCGGGTCGGGGGACACCAGGCACACCCCGCCGTAGATGGCGTGGGCCACGACGGTGTCGCCCCAGAAGAAGAAGTCCTTGTCGGGCCGCAGCGCGAAGTAGTCCAGGGTCCCCGAACCGTGGCGGGACAGCACCGCCCGGGCCCGGGCCAGGCCGTCCGGCCCGGTGGCCACGTCGAAGCGGCCGTCCCCGCCCCGGGAGCCCGCCGGGCGCCCCCCTCCACCGCGGGGGAGGGGGGCGGCTCCGCTCCCGGTCCGGGCCGCGGCCGGGCCGGCGGCCCCGGTGGCGGCGCCCGCCCCGGTGCGCCGGCGGGCCACCACCGGGCGGAACAGCACCACCAGCAGGGCCAGCACCAGGCCGGCCATGGCCGCTTCGAGCGTGGGGGTGAGGAACCGGTTGATCCGCGGTGGGAGGGCCACCGCGGAGCTGCCGGCCATGCGGCCCACGACCGCGTCGAGGGCCCGGGACCACGACACACCGGGGGAGCCGGCGTGGCGGCGGTGGTTGATGGCGGTGGACAGCTCCACCGCCAGGGTCCCGGCCGCCACCGTCAGCACCGCCGTGCCGAGCACCGTGACCAGCCCCCGGCGCAGCGCCACCACGTCGGTGCGGGCCTGGAACGAGCCCCGGTAAACCCACAGGACGGCGGCCACGGCCAGGGCCACCACCGCCTCCTCCACGTCCACCCCCTTGAGGATGTGCAGGACGGCCACCACCACCAGCAGCACCTCGCACACCGCCCAGGCCCGCCTCTGGCCCCGGCGCACCCCGCGGGCCAGCATGACCAGGGCCACCCCGAAGAAGGCCGCCACCGCCGCGGCGGTCTGGGGTACGGCCAGCGGGAACAGCGATCGCAGCACGTCCAGGCGGTCCCGGAACGGGTCGGACATGGCCGACACCAGCGACAGGAAGCCCACCGCCACCAGCAGGGCGGCGGCCAGGCGGCGCACCCGCCGGTCCCGGCGCTCGGTGGACGGCGGGCGGGGCCAGCCCTGCCCCTGGGGGAAGGTGGCCACCACCGCCGGGCGCAGCTCGCCGGGACCGGCCACCGCCGCCCGCCCGCCCGCGCCACCGGATTCGGCCGGGCGGTCCGCCACCGCGGCGCGGTCGGCCACCAGGCGCTCCAGGAGGGCCGCCCCGGGCAGGTCCTGCCGGCCGTGGAGGAGCCTCACGTGCAGGTCGTTGCCGGCCTCGATCTCCACCCACGACAGGGTCCGGTGGGCCAGGAACACCGATGGCAGGCCCAGGCCCGGCACCCGGGTGGGGTGCTCGGTGACCACTTCCGCCCCGGTGCCGGCGTTGGCGTAGAAGCCGGTGCCGAAGTGGGCCAGCTCGGGGCGGCACGTCCGCCCGGTCACCAGCCCGGCGTAGCCGGCGGTCACCAGCTCCCGGGCGGCGGCGCGCGGCGCGTCGTTGGGGTCCTTGTCGGGGTCGTCCATGGCTATGGCCCCGGCGGCCCGGTTGGTCACCCGGATGGCCAGCACCGACACCACTATGAGCACCAGGAGCTCCACCACGGTGGCCGCCACGAACAGCCCCATCCGGGTGGTGAGGGCCCCGGCCCGGGCCGAGCGCAGGACGGCGGCCGGCAGCCGCAGCACCAGGGCGGCCACGAACGGGATCAGGATCAGCCAGCCGGAGTGGGCCAGCCGGCGGTAGACGAGCCGGGACGCCACGAAGCGCGACAGGCTCTCCGGATTGTCCAGCTGCTCGATGCCCTCCAGCCACCTGGAGCGCCCGGTGGTCCGGCTCCGCACCGTGGGCAGCACCTCGTTGCGCAGGTGCTGGTCGTAGGGGGACTCGAGGGGGTTGCGGGGGTCCCGGTAGGCGGCCCGGGGGTCGAGGCGGTAGCCCGGCTCGACCCGCACCCTGCGCTCCCCGGCGCCGGTGTCGATCCGCAGGTCCACCGCCAGGGCCAGCTCCGCCCCGAGGGCCGCCCGGACGGCCTTCTGGGCCGGTTCCGACCAGGCCAGCATGACGTCGCGGTCGCCGGGGCAGACGACGACCCGGCGGCCCGGGCCGCGGGCGTAGGCGGCGATGTCGTCGCTCAGGCGGGGGTGGGCGGCCAGGGCGGCCCGGGGGTCGGCGCCGGAGTCGAGCAGGTTGCCGGCCAGGATCAGCACCCCCGGCCCGGTGGCCGCCTCCACGGCGGCGGCCAGCTCCCCGGTCGCGACGAGCTGAGCCGGGCTCGGCTCCCTGGTCAGATGGAGGTCTGCGACCACCATCACCCGCCCGCCGACAGGGACGGGCACTTCTAGAAGGTCAGGTACGTCGCTCAAACCCCGGGCGACGCTACTACGGTCTCCCCGTGATCGAGGCGCCGGGTCCGGATCCCCACGGTTGGCCGGAGGCCGGGGAGTGGCTGCCCCGGGCCCGCCGGCTGGGGTCGTTGCGCTGGTCCGACCTGGGCCCGCTCGAGGTGCCCGAGCCCGAGCCGGTGGAGGAGCTGGCCGCCTGGCTGGCCGACGCCGCCGACCGGTGGTGGGACGCCGCCGGCCGGCCGGACCCGTTCACCCTGGTGGTCGCCTCGGCCGACGACGGCACCCTGGCCGCCCGGGTGCTGGGCCTGGGGCCGGCCTGCCTGACCAGCCTGCGCTACGTGCTCGTGCGGCCACTGCCGGTGCCGGCCGCCATGGCCGCCCGGCTGGCCCTCGAGGAGCCGGCGTTCCTGTTCCCGGTTTCGGTGGCCGAGGACCCCGAGGAGGAGGCGCCGCCGGCCGCCTGGGCCGGTCCCCTGGTCACCTGCCTGCCGGACATCCCGGCCGTGCCCGGGGAGGGGGCGGTGGTGGCGCTGCGCACCGTGGGCCGGCTCCCGTCGGAGCGCGTCGAGCTGCGGGAGGGCACCTGGTGGGAGCTGCGCCTGGCTGCGCTCGGCGACCGGCTGGTGGAGATCCCCTCCCGGCTGGGAGGCCAACCGGCGGTGCCGGGTGAGCCCGGGCCCGGCCGCTACGCCGTGCTGAGCGGGGCCCTGGAGTGGCTGCGGCAGACCCTCAGCACCGAGATGAGGGGCCGGGTGGCGGTCATCGACGACTGGACCGCCACCACCGTGGCCCTCCAACCGGGCCGGGTGCCGCCCCTGGCTCTGGACCAGCTGGCCCGGCTGCGCCGGCCCGAGGCCCCCGGGCCGGCCCCGGTGGCCGGCGGGCTGTCCGTCGTGAGCTGGCGCGTCAACCCCGTAGGGTGACAGGGGCCATGGCGAGCCCCCCGATCTTCGACAACTGGCGCTGGCGGGACGGTCCGGTC